>NZ_JADMOD010000016.1:0-67255 GCF_015558525.1 Anaeromassilibacillus sp. D41t1_190614_C2
CCTATGAAGGCTCTGTCCTTCTACTTTTTTATTTGCTTTTACTTGCTCTTCTGTCCAACATGTATTGTAGCTCTACACAGCGCACTGCACCACTTTATAGCGCAAGGAAGATACAAGGGATTTACTTTTTTCCAATCCTATGCTATAATATAGGAAACAAGACGAAGGGGAGTGGCTTGATGTCGGCTATCTGCAAATGATCGGGCAATAAAAATGTTATCCATCTAAATAGGATGGGTTTTTTGTTGTGCGTTTTTTGCGGATTGTTGTGCAGGCTGGTCTCTTTCCAAATCTATTTTTGGCTGAATTTTTTTGTTGAATCCTTTTTCAATGGCATTGTACAAAAATTGTACAATGCGCTTTTATGCCCAACAAATTCGTCTAGAAAAGCGTACCGGATAACCCATCGTATCGAGGGTTATCCTTTTTTATTGTCCTGACACTGGTATCATACAACTGCATTCTATTGTGTTAAGGAGAATAAAATCAATGAACCGTGAAAACAAAAAGAAACACTTTAAAAAAGGGTATTATAAAACACATGCGTGTACGGATAGCTTTACCTGTAAGCAGTGCGGACGCCTGGTGGTCTCTGCAGGAGCCGGAAGCGACCACCGCAACCACTGCCCGAACTGCCTTTCGAGCCTCCATGTGGACATAGAGCCAGGAGACCGCGCATCCGATTGCGGCAGTCTCATGGAACCTGTCGCGGTATGGGTCCGAAAAAACGGAGAGTGGGCGATCATTCATCGCTGCCGCCGCTGTGGAAAGCTTAGTTCCAATCGGGTAGCCGCAGACGACAACCCGATGAAGCTGATGTCCATCGCTATGAAACCCTTGTGTGAACCTCCGTTTCCACTAGAACGTATCGAGGAAATGACCGAACTGATGGCCGGGGACGGTACTATCAAATTTTGATTAGGGCGTTCCGGATGAAAGTTCATCGCCGGCCATCCTTCTAACGATTGAAAAGGCCTATTTTTGCTTCTCGAACCACATATTCACAAAATAAGCGGCCCCCAGCCTGGGGAGCCGCTCTATTTTTGCACTTACAGAAAAGGCAATGAGGCAATAGCCCGGTGAACGCCGGATAGAATCTTTAAGTTCTCCTGAAAAAGGTTCCTGCTTTGGGAACGTTTCTCAAATGCCAAATTCCTTTGCATAAATCACCGCTCCATGGACTGGCTTTGCATCCTCCCGCAGGCGGATCGCCAAAAAGTTTGCGGGTGGCATCCCTTCCGGGATCTCTATGCCGAACGATTCCGCAGGCAGATACCCACAGCGCGGATAGTAGGTTTCGCTCCCCAAGACCAATGAGTAAGCATATCCCAGTCTTCTGGCAATCTGGTGGCCCTCCTGAATCAAAGCGGTTCCAACGCCCCGCCTTTGATACGCCGGAAGCACAGAGAGCGGTGCCAGAACAAGAACGGTATCGCCTCCGACTTTTGCCTCTGTAAACAGGATATGGCCGACAATTTTGCCATCTATTTATGCAACCAACGAAAGTTCTGGCACAAACGCCTCTCCCTTCCGCAGAGCGGCGACTAGATCCTGTTCGGTTCCATCGCTATGCTCTGCGGAGGCAAATGCCTGCTCCACAAGGGAATATACGGCCTCATAATCGTCCGGCCGTTCTGTTCGGATGTTCATGTTTGTTCCTCCAATCGCGTGTCGTATTGCCCATGGCCCCGCTCTTTCCGGCGTTTCCATCATGTTTCAAGCTTTTTGCCCTCCATGCTTGCTGGGAAAGCTTCTGGCCTTTATGAATGATCTTTATCCTACCACAGCCGCTGGCCTTTGACAAGGAGCAGAGGAACAACCAGGAAGTATGACTCAGGAGTCCATGGGCTGTTACGCTCTTTCGGGCTTAATTCCCCCCTAAAGCCGTATCCGATTCTTCGCCGTTGCCTTTATTGGAACTGCATTTTAAGTACTTAACAACCATTTACAGCTTTTCAATCCAGAATTTGGAGAGCGTTGCATGCAACAGCCGCGTCTTGTCCAGCCGGTTCATCAGATAAATTTTTGAAACGTCTTGGAACGGCTTGAGTGCCAGCATGTCAAACGGCGTATCCGTCGCAGAGCCGCCCTGCTTTGCCACCAAAACGTCACTCAGCACGATGTTTCCATTGTCGTTTGATACAGCGCCGTCAAACGCGGCGGTGGCTACATTGTTACAAGTGATGTCCATAGTCATATGGGTCATGTTCAGCATATATTCATAGTCGTTGTACAAGCCGCCATTGTTGCTGTCCCTCTCGATGCGCAGCTGTGCTGCGGTTGGGCTGTTATAGTAACAGTCCAGAATGACCGTGCCCTCGTTGTCTACCAATTGGAAAAACCTCGATCGGTCCCAGGTGCTTGCAAAGCCGGCATACTCCATGTGCATCCGGAATCCGTTTGTGCATTCACTCAAATCGAATCCGCTGATCGTCACCATCTCCGTGGAGGAACCCGAAGCCGTCGTTTTGAGTCCGTTTTCGGTAAATCCAGACGTCTCATCCCAGGCGAACCCCTCCATGGTACAGGTCGCATTTCCCGTGGAATCCTCCACCGACGGGTCGTCATTGGAACCCGTGGTAAAGTCGAAATAACAGAGATACTCCGGCGTCTCTTCCGCTGTTACAGGAATACTCACCGAAGCACCGTTCCAGTCAAGCGCAAGGTTCAATGTGCCGGAACCCGCCTCGGAAGCCGTCACCGTGACGGTCGCGCCGGACGGGACAGCGCTTCCCGCCAGCCCAGTGAGCGCTGCTGTATAGTCCAGCTCCACATTCGCTGTGTTGGGGACATAGGAGACGTGGACCTCCTTCGCCTGTCCCACCTGCAAATCCAGCTTAGAAACATCCGCCGCGATGGATTCCGGGAGTATTTGTCCGGAGATCGCGCTAGTCAAAAAGGTCACCGTATCGGACAGCACTTCTTCCCCGCGTATACCGGTTACGGTGTACACTTCGGAGGCGTTCACAAATGCCACCGGATCGAACTCCCAGACGCAGCCACATTTCACCGGCGCATACAGCGTCTGAACCGGTTCCCCGTCCCGAGAGAGCGTGAGCTGTTCACAGTTCGAGTACACTTTTATTTTTATAGTAGCCGTCTCCCGCAGGCGGAACCGGCGGCTAGTGATGTAACAGACAGGTTGATCCGACCACGCCGCCTGATAGAGGTAGTATATATCTTTTTTTGTTTGACGGTCGCGGGTGATCAGGCCCTTGTCATTGAGGAAAGGTGTACCGCCCTCGTTGCGGTTGGACACAGCAAAGTCGTAGAGGAGCCAAGCCGCGGTATAGACCAGCCAAGGGCGCTCTTGGATCTGCGCGAGGTATGCCTCGTGGAACAGGTTAGCATATTCTTCATCGTGCCGCGCGCCGCCAGATCCGGTCTCGGTGGTCTCCATCGGATTGTCCGAGTGTGTATTGGGATTGTTGCCCGCACCATACTCTCCAACTGCCCAGAATTTCTGTGTTCCAGTGCGATAGGCATCCATCTGGGTACCAAACTGATTAAAGGTACCGCCATACCATCCTTTATATTCATTTGAAGCGATAAAATCCGCTTGCCAATCATCTGGATCAGAACCGTCGAAGGTAGGCCCATAGGCGGTGAAGCCCACATAGCGCGTAGGGTCCAGCATCTTGGCTAGCGCGTAGAATTCGTTATTCCAGGCCACCGCCATCTCAGAAGAAAACCCGCCCTGTGGGGTCCCACCGGAGTTCCAATGCGTGCAATTGAGCTCATTGGAGAGGCCCCAGAACACGATGGACGGGTGGTTGTAGTAATTCCGAATCATGCTCCGCAGGTTTTGTTCAATGCTGTTGTGGTACGCTTCGGAGGCATCTGGACCAAGGTGATTAACCCATGGAATCTCTGTCTGTACAACCAAGCCCAATGCATCGCACTGTTCAAACGCATAGGCATCGTGTGGATAATGGGCAAGGCGCACAAAGTTGCAGCCCAGCTCTGCAATGTCCGCGTAATCGGCATGAAATTGTTCTTGCGTCATCGCGGACATCGCGCCGGGATAGTCTTGGTGCAGCGCTACGCCACGCAGCGGGTAGGGACGGCCGTTGAGTAGGAACCCCTGCTGCGCATTTATAGAAAAATAACGGAAGCCAATGCGCACGCTCTGCTCGTCCACCTTGTCAGGGGCTGCAAGCTCCGCCTTGACCACATACCTGTATGGATCTTCTATGCCGTCCCAGAGGTGTGGGTTCGCAATCTGCCCGTCATAGGATACAACTTGCAGGGTATGCGCAGGGATCTCCGCTAGCACCGTCTCCTCCGCTACGGTTGCACCCTCCGTATCGCATACGGTGAAAGTCACCGCCGCTTGTACGCTACATCCCGACCGGTTGTTTACCGCTGTTTCTACTGTAAAAGCAGCGGCTTGCTCGGAAATATTGTTCTGCGTCACGTGCATCCGGTCCATACCATATGCCTGCGGATCAAAGGAAACGCGCCCAACCCGGCACAGATAGACCTTTTCATGAAGCCCGTTGTTGAGGTTAAAATCCCCGGACACTGGGATCACGTCCTCGGACGGGGAATTGTCGCAGACGATCAAAATCTCATTGCTCCCCTGCGACAGATAAGGGCTTATGTCCACGATGTTCGGCGTGTAGCCGCCTGGATAGGCGTCACAAAAACGGCCATTGACATAAATCTCGCTGGATTGCCCCGCCGCACAGAACACCAGCACAAAGTCGATTGCCGCATCCTCCCGGCTGACAAAAAGATCTTTCCGATAGTACGCCTTCCCGCGGTACATCGAACCGCTCATTCCATCGGAAACATTACAGGTGTGCGGGATATTAACTGTTTCCCAAGAGGACTGGTCTTTGGAAAAAGCCCAGCCTTCGCAGAAATCCACGATTTCGTACGGCACAGCGCTGCGCCCAAACAGTTCCTCCACCGCGTCCCGGATCGCCACCATCCGCGCTTCATACGCCGCAAATTCCGATGGGAGCGGCGAAGGCGCCGACTCCACAGAATTAATGCTACATTTGACATGGAGCATCAATTGGGCGGATTTTTTGATCCGTCCATCCGGAGCCGATGCACGCAACTGCGCATAGACCGGCCCGTCTTCTATCAGATAGGCCCGCCGGATAGGAATCCGCAGTAACAAGTCCCCATCCAACGCTTCCGGCTCTACCGCCCAAATATCTTTTTGTCCTTTTCGCTGGACATCCAGAAAAAAATCCCAACCGGCATATTCCAGCCCAGACATCTGGATATCCAACGTACGAACACCGTTCTCCCCCGCGTAACCGATGTCACATTCCTCATCCGCAGCGGTAAACGTCCAATCCTCATTTAAAAGAATCATGTTACTCCTCCCTTATTTTCCTACTTCAGGATGTCTTATTCCCCTTCATCGCACGCATGGCGTCCACCGCTCCATTGCTTGCTAAGCTCACCAGGAGCGCATTGAGCGGCACCAACGCCCAGACGGTCCAAGGCTGCATCCACCCCCCTGTGGCCGCGGTTGTAACCGCCAGCAGCACCAACGCGATCAGGAAACTAAGCCATTGCGTCGGCACCTTTTTAATAATGCTCTTTAGCAATTGGGTAAATAGGCCTGTACATGCGGTTGCGCCCGCAAAGGTTCCCAATGTCCCCCAACTTAAAAAGCTGTTCATATCCACGAAATACCTCTCCTCCCCAAAACATTCCAATAAATATTACGCGAACCTCTACTGAATATTGTGGCCCTCATCCTCCTCGTGTTTCCTTTTTATTTAGACAATCTGGGCGACAAACCGTTTGACCGGACGTCCTCCAGGCGAGGTGGTGTAGATGCCCGCCATATCCCCTGGTTTGCCAATCGGTACAATTGCTGCCAGCTTGTCCTCCCCGCGGTTGATCGGTACGATGGTCACCACATCTCCCGTCCCTGCGGTCACCTGGAGTTTTGTTGCATTGGTTCCAGAAAATTTTGCCGTATAGTAACCGCCGCGTTTGATCTGTATGGTTCCACTGGTATCGCTTTGCACCTCCTTTTGCTGAAGCCCTTCTAAGATGGCATCGAACGGGAACCGCTCACCAGGACAGTCCGGTTTTGTTTTCGGATTGATTTCGCTATGCCCTACAATATATTCCCGCGTCGCTGGGATGGTGACTCCATAAAGGCGTTTGACCTCCGTAATGATGTACCGGTGCAGTTCGATACTTGCTGTAAGCTGTTCCGGAGTCAAGGCTCCTCCGCTTACGCAGACATGTTCGATGCTAATGGTATAATAATTGGCATTGGTACACCGGTTTCGCACCACCGCAAGGGTGGAATGGCCGTAGTATCGGCTATCCGACGGGCTTATGCTGGTACCGTTGGCCCATGCCGCACGGTCGAGTGCCACCAATTGGTAAATCGCGCCATCTTTGTCGATGACGAAATGGGCCGAAGCTTCTCTTTTAGGGTCGCACAGCGTGGCGAGTGCTCCCGCCGCTGTGCTCCCCGCGGTGATGTGGTTGACAATCCGGTCCGGCTTCCAACCGTACCGGCTCCCGTAGTTCGGGCTTGGATGTTGTTGAATCGTCATGCATGTTCCTCCCTGTACTTGATAGCGTTTCGCCGCATGTAACGCAGCAATCAGCTGCATATATAAATCACTGCGTATTTGGCGCAGCTGCATAGTGTATCCGTCTTCCTCTCTGCACACCGCGAGACGGGCATTCACTGCGGCAATCTCCGCTTGATACTGTGCGATGCTCTCTTCGAATATCTTCCTCACCCCCTGAGGCAAACTTTTGTTCTTTGATTTGACGCATTCGCGCTTGCTCTTGTTTCTCCGGCACACGGATTCCGTCAAGGACCTTCTTGTGCAGGCGAACCGTTTCCTGTAAAGAAAGATGCAAATGCTCTGCAATTTCCTCCCAGGTCTCTCTGCACAGATAGCGCCGTTTCAGGAGTTCCTGGGACTGCTGGCCCGGTGTTGTCCGGATCACATCCAATAGCTCCTGCTTGATGGTGAGAAGCTCGTCAATTTTCCGGTTGATTTCCATCTCCGTGGCGCGATAATGGCGCAATGCTTGGACTGCCATCCCTGGAATCCGCACGGCGCAGGCCCGCCAGGTGGTTTGTATGTCACACAAGCGGTCAATCTTTTGGTCCAGATAGAGGTAACGCTCCAAAAAAGCTTGTTTCTCATCTGTTTTCAATGATCAATCCTCCCCTTTCATTCTTTTATGAGGCACATGATTTCACCGCTTTTTTCATACAATACCGTTAAAGGAGTTGATATTATGAAAATCCGGTGGAAACCGCTTCTCATTCAGTTCGCTATCAGCTTGGGTGTGGCTGGGCTGTCTGCGCTTTCTACGATGAATTCCATGGGACTCTACCAATCGCTCAACCGGCCGCCGCTCTCCCCTCCCGGCTGGCTGTTCGGCGTTGTTTGGACGATCCTTTTTGTCCTAATGGGTCTTTCTGCATACCTGGTTTGGATCACTGATTCCGAGGACAAAAAGCCTGCCCTGCGGCTCTATGGCATCCAACTGGCTGTGAATTTTGTCTGGTCAATTCTATTTTTCTGCCTGCAAGCCTATTGGTTTGCTTTTCTATGGCTACTTTTGTTGTGGGTGCTGATTATCGCCATGATCATCGCGTTCATGAAGGTCTCATTCCCAGCGGCAATGCTCCAAATCCCCTATCTCCTCTGGGTGACCTTTGCGGGGTATCTCAGCCTATTTGTCGCCCTGCTCAACTAAACCGTTTCGTTTGTACAGCCCCAAAAGCATCCTGGTACAAATGCGTCTTAGGATTTCTATGGCGGACGATCCCACATCTTTTGTTCCATCATTCCCCCGCTCCTCTTTCCTAAAAGGGATTGATCATGGATATTTGCCCTTGCTGTCAACCGATAACCCTCTGGGCAGTAGGCGGCGCTTCCGTCCTTCCGGCTAAAAACAGAGCTTATGCCGTATTTCGATCCAGATGCCGTCTCCCCGAAGGGCACCCCTTCCAACCCGTATTTCAGGCAGGCCCCGTGAGCAAATAAAGCCATCCCCCGGTTAGTGGAATGATTGCCAGTCCCCAAATCACGGTTTCCTTCCCAATAGCCAATCCACGGACACATGGAGCGCATCCGCCAGCGGCCCCAGCTCAAAATCGAGCACATGCCGCGTCTGCCGCTCCATATTGGAAAATCCTGTCGGGTAGAGCTCTATGCCATTTTCCCGTATCTTTTCCAAGACATCTTGCCGTTTCATTCTTTGCGCGATTCGCGCCAATTTCATTCGTTTGCCAATCAGATTGTTCTTCTGAACCATTTTACATCCCTCCAAGATATTGATCGAATTGCTTGTGCTAAAAAAATCGAGTTACATGCTTTTGTTTGCCGTTTGTCTACCACTTGCTCTATTCAGTTGAAGCGTTTGTTCTGTTACGATTTTGCAAAAACATCTTTTTAATATATCTATAGTATAGTACATTTGTTCGCTATTTGCAAGCCTATATCGAAAATTTGTTCTGTTTCATGTAAAAAAATTAGGCCCCGTTTTTACAGGACCCAATTCCCAATTTTAATTATTCCTTCTTTTCCATTGCTTTATCCATGGCTGCCTTAACCGTCAACGTGCGGCGATGGCGGTTATTCTCCGCCAATATTTCCTGAATCTGCCGGTTCGTAAAACCGATTTCCTCTTGGAAGGCCCGTGCTGAAACACGCAATGCACCGTGCCCCAGAATAATGAGCTGTTCGGCTGCATCGGAGGTGGCCACCCGGACACGGTACTTCTTCGCAATCTCATAAGTGGTCTTTTCGATGTAAGCATCCGCGGTTTCGGCCTCCTTGGTGTATACCACATAGATATTGTGATAACGGCTCACCTCGCCCACCCCGCCCGGCACCTTGTAGGCATCGAAGACCAAAATTACCTCGCATTTATGAAAGCCTTGGTAATTGCTGAGCAGATCCATCAACACCTGACGGGCTGCGTCGATATTGTCCTTGGCAAGCTCTTTGAGTTCCTCCCAAGCAAAAATGATATTATATCCGTCCACCAGCAAAAATTCCGGCCGGTTGTCCCGCGGTGGCACCGGCCAAAGCTCGCCGGCGCCCGCCGCTTCGCGCTCTGAACGTGGCCGGATCGCCTTGGGCTTAATCTCCCCATATGTGCGCTCAAAGATCGCTTGCAGTTCTTTGTCCTGTTCCAAGCCGCCGGAATACACCACCGCCCGCGGGGAAGCGGCCGCGCCTTCTTCTACAGCTTGCCCGGGCGCTTCCAGATCAAGGCCCTCCAGATGCATGTGAGCCCGCACCTGATCCCACTTCACCACAAATCCTGCCCCATGGCTGCAAAATACCGAATCGGCAGGGTTATCTAGATCCTGTTCGCTGTTGTAGCCGACCGCCTCCACAACCTCTTCCTGATTGTGGCATACCTCATACCCTTTCAGCGTGCAAAACAGACGTCCCTGCCCGCGGGTATATGCGGCAACCTCCGCTGCATAATCCCGCATATTCGCTACCGGCGCAGAGCCAGTCAGCACTGCATCATTTCCCAGCGTTTCCGGAGGAGAGATCGTCCCGGCCATGCGTTGTACATCCGACATCGCACGCCCCACATATTCGGCGGGCAGTTCCAAGCGGAAATTGTACCACGGTTCTAAAAGGACACTCTCTGCACACATCAAGCCCTGCCGCACCGCACGATATGTTGCCTGCCGGAAATCGCCTCCCTCCGTGTGCTTCTCATGCGCGCGTCCAGCCACCAATGTGATCTTCATATCCGTGATGGGGGAACCGGTGAGCACGCCCCTGTGGACCCGTTCCTCCAGATGCGTGAGAATTAAGCGCTGCCAGTTGCGATCCAGAACATCCTCGCTACACGCTGTGCCAAATTGCAAACCGCTCCCCCGCGCTCCTGGCTCCAATAATAAATGGACCTCCGCATAATGGCGCAGCGGTTCGTAATGGCCCACACCCTCTACCGGAGCAGTTATGGTTTCCCGGTAAACAATATTTCCCGCGCCAAAGGCCACATCCAAGCCAAAGCGTTCCCGGATAATCCGCTGCAAAACCTCCATCTGTACTGCGCCCATAAGCTGGATATGAATCTCCCGAAGCTGCCCGTTCCAAACAATATGAAGCTGTGGATCTTCCTCCTCTAACTGGCTCAATTTCTGCATAGCGGTGTGGGGGTCATACCCATAAGGCAATAGCACTTGATACGTTAACACCGGCTCAAGGACGGGCGGCTCCGAGGACGCTTCCATGCCCAACCCTTCACCGGGATAGGTCTTGCTTAAGCCTGTCACCGCACAGACGGCCCCAGCGAGCGCTTCATCCACCGCCTGATATTTTGCGCCCGAATAGATGCGAATCTGGTTGACCTTCTCCTCCCAGACCTTTTCCTCCGGCAGGTCGGCCCTGCGGTTGCTCAACAACGCACGGACCTTGAGGCTTCCACCTGTCACCTTTAAATAGGTGAGGCGATTCCCCTGTGGATCCCAAGCGATTTTGTAGATTTTTGCGCCAAACGCCTCCGGGTAGGTTGGGCAGCGCGCATATTGCTCCAACCCATGTAAGAAGGCGTCCACACCATCCAACTTCAGTGCAGAACCGAAAAAGCACGGGAACAGCTTACGCTTTAAGATTAACCCGGCAATTTCACTCTCTGTCACTTCCCCGCGCTCTAAGTAACGGTTGAGCGTATCCTCATCGCACATAGCAACGCTTTCCAAAAAATCCGCCCCGCTCTCCGCGCTGAAATCCACGCAACCGCCGTCAAGACGTGCCTGAAGCTCGCCCAACAGA
This sequence comes from Anaeromassilibacillus sp. D41t1_190614_C2, assembly GCF_015558525.1. Lineage (NCBI taxonomy): Bacteria > Bacillati > Bacillota > Clostridia > Eubacteriales > Acutalibacteraceae > Anaeromassilibacillus > Anaeromassilibacillus sp. D41t1_190614_C2. The sequence continues at coordinate 10,761 of NZ_JADMOD010000016.1, forward strand.
GTAGCACGATCTGCGCCAGGAAGATCCATTTTATTGACAAACAGGAACGTTGGAATCCGATACCGCTTGAGCAGATGCCAGAGCGTCAACGTATGGCCTTGGACGCCATCCGTCCCGCTGATGACTAGAATCGCATAGTCCAACACCTGCAACGTCCGCTCCATCTCGCTGGAAAAGTCCACGTGTCCGGGCGTGTCCAACAGTGTAATCTCCCATTTGCCCAAGGGCAAGATCGCCTGCTTGGAAAAAATAGTGATGCCGCGCTCACGTTCTAAGGTATCGGTGTCCAGGAAGGCATCCTGATGATCCACCCGTCCAAGTTTTTTGAGGCATCCGCAGCGGTAAAGCATTCCCTCTGAAAGGGTGGTCTTCCCCGCGTCTACGTGTGCCAGGATCCCAACGGCCAATTTTTTCATAGATTGCTTTCTCCAATATCATTTTCTTTGGATATTCCCCGTGCAAGCCGTCCAAAGATTTTGCCGATATCTCCGCATTCATGCGAATGCACTTTTGATCGGATTCCTGGACAAAACCGCCTGGCGGACTCTGCAACATACTCCTCCAACCGCAGGAACCGGTGAGACGTTTCGCAAAACCGAACTTTGCCCGCAATGTGAGGTCAGTGCAGTAATTATAACACATTTTTCTCCCCGATGGAATGCGCAGCCCCTGTGAAAGACAAAGGCTACGAGGAGATTCCTTATGGCTCTAAACCAGCTGGAATCCCTCTACTACATTTCTCCAAGCATACTATCCGATTCTGCGAGTGCATGGATCTTTTGGATGGACTTAAAATGAAGGTTGATCCAATTGACAAACCGTCCAACCACGATTGCGGACACCACCGTTCCAATTCCGACTCCATTGAATTTTTGGAAAAACAGCAAAGAGAGGATTCCAGCAATCACAATCAATGTAACATCAAAATAAACCTTAACTGTCCCAAATTTAATTTTTGTTGTTTGGGCAAGCGCGCGAACGATTCCTTCCCCAGGGACTACAAGTACGTCTGGCGCCACTTCGATACAGATCCCCAGTGCCAAAATCAAACATCCAAACAACAGGCTCAGGATACGGAGCCACAATGCCTCTGGCTGGAAAAAGGAAAGTGCGCTCATGCTTAAATCGATCAACCCACTGAACAGCACATTCACTAAGATCTGAAAGAACTGGATTGGATGGAAATCCTTCTTCAAGAGGACAACCTGCAACAAAATAAAAAGGATATTAAATAAGAAAGTCCACATTCCAAAACTGATGGATGGGAACTCTAAGCTAAAGACATAAGGGATGCTGGAAATCTGGGAGGTCCCCATAGCGCTTTTTGTGACAAATGCAATGCCAAACGAATTGATCGCAACACCTAAAATAAAAAACACATAACGATAAATCCACTTTTTCATTCAGACTCCTCCTCTAAATTTGTAATCAATAAGCGTAAGGTATGTAAAAACTGCTGTTGCTCGTCCGGTGGAATTCCTCGAAATGCCTTCGTATCAACATCTATACAAATGGCTTTCACCTGCTTGGCCAGTGCCCTTCCCTGCTCTGTCAAATAGATATGGGATGCACGCTTATCGGATGGATGTCCCTTCCGATAAACCAAATTTTGCCGTTCCATACGGACGAGCAAATTAGCGATAGTGGATTTGTCGATGACACATCCTTCCCCGATCTCCTTCGCCATCGCCCCGTCCTTTTCCAGCAAAAACTCCAAAATCTTTGGCTGCCCAGGGAAAAGGCCCAAAGCCAAAATCTGTTGTAAAATAGCCCGGTTACTATAGTAGAATCCCTTCCGCAGCAAAACATGCAATTCTCTATCTAGCATCATTTCATCTCCATATAGTTTTAATTCAAACTATATAACAGTATAAATTCATGCAATCGATATTGCAAGATCCTTTTGGAATTTTAGGTTAGGGGCCATATAAAACATACGTTGCCTATTGTTTTGTTTCCATTAAACAAAAACACATTGGAAGGCTGGCGAATTCTCCCAGCCTTTCAATGTGCTTTACTCACAAAAATATGCAGCGAAAAACGAAGCCATTCCTCTTATTGGAGATTATATATGTATGGATTTACGGAAGTTTGTTATATTCTTCCGGATCAACTGGCTCTAGCCACTCCGTTTTGGAACCTTCTCCCGGCACATCGATTGCCAAATGGGAAAACCAGCTGTTTGGAGCTGCCCCGTGCCAGTGTTTTTCTTCCCCGATTTGGACGACATCTCCCGGTAACAATTCCCGTGCAGGTTTTCCCCATTCCTGATAATAGCCCCGGCCTCCCGTGCACAAAAGGATCTGGCCCCCATGGACATGCCGGTGCCAGTGATTCCGGCAGCCCGGTTCAAAGACCACATTTCCCACACTCACGCCCGTTGTAGTCAACATCTGCAAATAGCTGGTTCCATCAAAATACTGACCAAACGAGTTGATCCCTCCAATCTCAAATACGGAAGCCGGCCCTAATGCTCTTTTCATCTCTTCTTTGTTCAACATCCATACCTCCAATCGAAATTCTTAACCCTAGTATACAACTTAGAGTAAACTCAAAGTCAAGGCTTTTCCATACCGCCCTTCAACCTTCCTTTTCTTCACGTTTTCCTTTGATCCTGTAAAAGGAACAGCTCTTTCCCGGCATCGCTATGAAAGAGGCTTCGGACATATACACGTTCCTCCTCGGAAAGAGGTTCCTCGTAAGCATTGACAATGAGATCCGCTTCGATCAAAAGTTGGAGCAACTGGGAATGTGGCCCTGTATAACAGTGGTGGTTGACAACCAACTCCAGGACGCGCGGCAGATAATCGGGCGGATAACCAGCTTGTTGCAAGAAATCCCGAACCAGACCTGGCGCTTCTTTTTGCTGGTTTGCTTGGCAAGCATCTCCTTTATACCGCTCTTTGCAATACTTAATCGGGATATCATGAAGAATCGCCGCAGCCTGTAAGATCTGCCGTTCTTCTTCCCCTAACCCAGAACACTCTCCCAAGAGCTTGGCTAAAGCGTAAACTTTTAAGATATGTTGGGTCCTCCGCGGATGGCCCTCCTCATAGAGCAAAGCATCCAGCAGAAGTTTTGTTTCAGGTTTTTTCATCTTTCTCCACCTCCTCCAACCCAAGCACATGGATTTCATCTATTTGGGGAGAGAGGAACCGCACATCCCCAGAACGGTTTTCCGCCGCAATCCCTTTACAGAAAAAGATCTTCATATGAAAAAAGCAGCAGTAGGTGGGGCTGCATATCCTATACCCAGAAGCAGATGTACCTCCTATTTTGTACCCATAGTGGTGTCCACATGTTGCGACCGGCCTTGTTGCCCCCTACTCTCAGAGACTTCATGGGCGTTTCTTCTAAAACCAGTCGCATGCCGGTTGAAATGTTTTCTTCTATCTATTTTATCGTACCACTGGCCAGCATGCGGATCAAGTTCCCATTCAGCCGTCCTCACAGGCCAAAAGTATCCCAACGGAACGCATGGGAGACATGCATATTCGAATTCCATACGCAAAATCCCCAACGCGCCTCGCAAAAGAGAGCCGCTTGGGGCATTTCTGCCTTTTATTGTAGGGATATCCCTTTAATAGGTGCGCAATGGAAGGTATTCTGTCCGCAGCAGTTCCTGGATACGCTCCAGATCCGGCACCAGGACGGCCATCCCACGGATCATCGCATCGTAATAGGTTTGATCGGCAGGGACCCGGTATGATTGGATCTCCATGGAACGCAAGCCTGGGAAAAGCGTGCCCATCAAGGCGAGAATTTGCCCATCTGATAGATCCGTGGTTAAAGACGGCAGCATCGCATTCAGAAGAGCTGTGATCTCGGATAAACCTAAGTCTTTCATTTTCTTAAAGGCCGCTTCCAAAATGGCCCGCTGCCGCGCCGTCCGGTAAAAATCATTGTCTATGGCCCGGATGCGGGCATATTCCAAAGCCATTTCCCCATCCAAATGATTTTTCCCGGCAAAGGTTCCCTTTCCAAGATAGTTTGCCTCTTCCGCAGTCAAAACAATGTCCACACCTCCTAAAACATCGATCACCTTTACAAACCGCTCAAAATCTACTTCGATATTCCCATCAATGGTAATGCCGAAATTCTTGAACATCGCATCATCTAGGAGTGGGAACCCCCCAAAATAATAGGCCGCATTCAAGCGGTTGTCGGAGTACCCGCCCGGTATCTGGACATACAAATCGCGCATGAAGGAAATCAAAGAAACTTGGTTCGTCTTTGGGTTAATGCTGCACAAGATCATTGTGTCCGACCGCTGGCGGCCCTCGCCCTTCCTGCGATCCTGTCCAACAAGCATGAGATTGATGAGTTGTTCATCCTTTAATGGTTCTACAGGGGCCCATAGAATCTCATTAGAATCCATCGGGCGTTCTACTCCTGAGTTGGTTGTTTCCGGCGGCAATTCATCCACTTCGAAGTCCTCATCCTCTGGAGAGATCGTGGAAACAGTGGATTCGTCCACCCGGTTGATCTTATTGAGATAGTGCTTGGCAACCAGTATCCCTGCACCAAATACGATTAGCAAAACTAGGAGTATCCCTCCGACGGTCACAGCGGCTTTCTTCCAGGCGGCCATATGCTCCTCCTTTTCTCTTAAGCTCCGCAGAACAGCATGTTTTCTGCTACGCATCGCGTTCATCCCATGCAGGGGAGTACCGATCTGCTCCTGCGTGTTATCCAACTAAAGAAATAGGTTACCATCGATTTCCCTATACCCTTTTGGCATTTTTCGGTTATCCTTATTCTCCCCGGTTTAAAGCCGGAATTCCTCTGGTGCTTTTTTCCAAGTCTTCCTTGCATCTGTTTTCCTCCAGTCCATACTTTCAGGCAGATCAATTGATCATCGCCATATAAAGGCGGTAATCTCTCGCATATGGGTTTGTTGGGATTGCTATGCGTCTGGCTCTTTTCAACAGTTACTTAATTTGATCGATACGGCCCGACTGGATTGCCGCAAGATGACCAGCAATTTTTTCTTCTGGCCAGTCCCACCATCGAGTTGCCAACAGCGCTGTGATTATTTCGTTAGAAAAGCGCTTTCGGATAGGTTTAGCTGGCACACCGCCCACAATGGTATAAGGCGGGACATCTTTTGTTACAACCGCCCTGGTCCCAATAATGGCACCATCCCCTATGGTAACTCCAGCGAAAACTACGGCTTCATATCCAATCCATACATCATTGCCAATAACAATGTCCCCTTTGTTATCCCATGCCCTGGTTATACGGCTGACATCAAGTCCCCATTCCTCAAAGAAAATGGGAAAAGGATAAGTTGCGAGCGAAGCCATGCTATGGTTGGCGCTATTGAATAAGAAACGGGCACCGCAGGCGATGGAGCAAAATTTGCCGATAATCAGCCGATCATGGTTAATAGGATAATGGTAAAGAACATTATTCTTTTGGAAATCAACAGGATCCTTTACAAAATCGTTATACATGGTATAGTCACCTACGATAATGCTGGGATCAGTAATAACATTTTTTAAATATACGGTTTCTCGATCTTGTGACCGAGGATAAATTTTTTGCTTGTCCATCATAATTTTCTATCCTCCTTAAAAATTAAGTTACTCATATGAATAACAGATCGATTGACTTTTGGCATTCACTAAAGTCTCCTATTTGCATTTCGGGCAATACAATGGGAATTGATACATTTTGTATCATGACGCATTTTAAGTCTGGTCTAGGCATAAAAGCCATCCCAACCATCAAAACCTTTCTCCCTTGTTGCTTGGTTGGATGAGCGTTTTTCGTTCCCACTTTTTACTTATAAAATAGAGTACGCCCACAATAGCAGGCAAGATTGGCGAAAGTGCCTGGCCATAATAAATGCCAGAAAATCCCATGTGAAGTGTAAAAGCCAAAATCCAGCTCACAGGCAAACGCACAATCACTGCGTCCAGTAAAGCGTTAATCATGGCGACATTTGCCGCGCCAACACCAATAGCAAAGGAATCTAAGGTATACATGGCGGCATAAATCAAGCTATTGATACCGCAACAGATACGCAAATAGTAAATGCCATCACTTATTACTTCCGGGCTAGTGCTGCCAAAAAGCAAGATTAAGGGTTCAGCAAAAAGCTGTATGCCAATTACGGCAACGAATGTTACAGAAACATTCATCACTAAACTGATTTTTACTACCTTTCGGGCGCGCTCCATTTGCCCAGCCCCCATACACTGGCCTATCATCGCTGTTACCGCCTGTCCAATAGCCCAGCAGGGCATACCAGCAAAGGTGTTGATTTGCAACCCCACATTAGAGGCAGCAGATACAGCCATACCAAACCGATTGAGCATACCCGCCACAAGCAGATAAGCGGTGTTGACCACGACCATCTGAATTGCTGTGGGCAGGCCGACTTTCACAATGGCGGCCAGTTTATCCCATTGGAGCGTAAACCCCCTATGATTTCTCATAGAGGAAAATATCTTGTGCCGCTTCAAATAGAATAAAGAAATCACAAAGGAAATTCCTTGCGCAGCAATCGTTGCGTAAGCTGCTCCTGCCGTTCCCATTCCGAAAGGTCCCACCAAAATAATGTCTAAAACGATATTGATAATGGTAGCAATTCCCACAAAATAGAGGGGAGATTTCGAATTTCCAAGCCCTTTGAGCACAGAGCAGACAGCATTATATCCAAAGACGAACACCGTCCCACAGCAAATGATTTGCATATAGTCGCAGGCATCTTGATATGCGTCTGCTGGGACATTTAACATCTTGAATAACGGTTGGTAGATTGCCAAACTCACAATCGTTACAAGCAAAGAAGATACCAGCGAGAGCAAGGCCAACATTTGAAAGGACTCCGCTTGCCTCTTTTTATCGCTTGCCCCTTTATATTGAGCAATCAATACAGCCCCGCCCATTGTCATACCAATACAAATTGAGTTGATGATATAACACAATTTAGAAGCGTTGCCAATGGCCGCAAGGCCCGTATCTCCTACAATCTGGCCGACTACAAGCATATCTACTACATTGTAAAAAGATTGCAGTATATTTGCTAAAAATAATGGGAAGGCGAAAACAGCCAGTTTTTCCGACACACTCCCGGTTAACAGATTGTGTTCTTTAGTCATATCTATTTCCCTCCAAAAGAAAAAAAGGCACACTACATCGTGCGCCCTTTGCATAGTCATTTAGAAATGAGCATACAAAAGGCCACAAACAAAACATTGTCTGTGGCCTAAACAGTCAATTACTTAGCGTTAATCTAATAAAAGGGTATAAAACCAAAGGCAGTCTCTCTGCCTTGGCCTTTCCGCTTTATAAATCAACTTTCCGAAAAGGCTCCGCACAATGTTTCGTAGTATAAACTTGTGTGGAGCCGAAATCAATACAAAATTTTCCGAACAACATCGCACTCATCTCTTACATAGTTCTATTAAAATTTATTGTAACCAGTTTGCCCTTTGTTGTCAACATAAAAGGATCCCAGTACGTACTTTAGAACAGCCCATATGCTCCATGATGGAAAACATATCTACACATATTTTGTGGGTGATGGCCTTGAAGGAAACATATGAGCTAGGAAGCAGTCCCTGGCTTCAAAGCAACGAGTTAGATAGGAAGACATTCAAATTGATCCACCCGGTACTGCAGATGTTACATATCTCAGTTAAATTAACGAATTCAAAAAAGTTAACCAGCAGAATTAATAAAATATTTCCAATATCAAACGCCTTATGATATAATAGAACATAATTATTTCTGTGAAGGAGGTGCCACCATGGGCAGAGTTATTGGACAGCCCCCGACTGCCCCTAGAAATGAAAAAGCTATTTTGTCTGCCAGAGAAACCACATCCGCCGGTAAATGTGGCCCCTCCCTTGTGGCCTTTTCATGCCCTACATTCGTCTGCCCTTGTAACAGTGCGAAGCAGGGTATTTTTTATTGTCCTGAAAGAGGTGATTTGGTATGGGTCTACCAAAGCGTGACGGCGTAAACGGCCGATATTACCTGATCCATAAGCCAGAGGTTGCCCCTGAAGTGCTGGAGGTTTGTTACTACGGAAATTTGCTCACGGTAAAAGGTGAGCCAAATCCCTATATTGTGGATGGGGATGGAGCGCCTGGATTGGTGGCAGCCCTTGACCCGGAGAACGGCGAGGAATTCGTCATCTTCGACGCTGGGCGGCACGGCTATAACAATCTGTTCTGTGATGAACATGATCCGGCCGAGCTGGAACACCGCCCTCTCCAGCGGTATGAGATCCCCGCCTCCAAGCTGGTTCTGGAGCTGGGCTACAGCATCGACTATGACGACGAGAAAGAGGACTTTGAGGTAGACGAGAACGATACTGTAGAGCTGATTCGCGGTGGGCGGATGCCCTGGGAGCAGATCAAGCGGGACGGCATCGACTACATTGCCCTTTTCTATGTGGATGAGAAAGGGAAACAAGTCCAGATTTTAGATGCGGAGCTGGCATGAGGAAGAACGCGGCATGAAGGTACTGCGCGTGGTAGGCGATACGCCGGCCTGGACTTATCAGCGAGATTTATCACAAAATGCTCCCTGCCAGCATTCATGAGGCTGCCCTCCATCCAGAATTGTCGGCAGAGAAAACGAAAGCGGCGCTGGAGCCGATCCTGCTGGCGCGGTTTCCGCGCATGGATTTTGATTTCCGCTTTTGCTTTCGGTGCCTGAACCGGGATTCCGGTTGGGTGTCCAAGTCCAGGCTCAGCAAAAACAAAGACATGAAAGCGGACTTTTATAATTGGCGCAATCAAATATTGCAAAATTCCCAGGATATTTCCCCGCTGAAATTTGGAATGGCACAGGACGAGGTCGTGGAAAACTTTGGCAAGCCCGATGCTGTTTCAACGATGAAAAGCGGTGGAAAACCTTTGCTCCTCAAATACCATGACATTGAGTTGCATTTCGATAGAAAAGTCCCTCATGGACTTAATTTGATTTACAGCGATGATGCAGTCGAATTGAGCATCACAGCCGATCACGAAGAAAGGAACAATCAAAATGAAAACATTTGACCCGAATTATAAACTGTTGGATGAGATGTACCAGGACGAATACTATCCCGATTTCCTGGTGGACAAGGTAAAGGATACGCTCCAGAAGGTCATCGACCTTCTGGAGCGCGGCGCGGCTGGCACCGAAGTGGTGCAGGAAACGCTGGATGAGGCGGTCTGCGGCATCAATGACCTCCAGGAGGAGTTTGACGAGAACGACAGCGAGATTGAAACGGTGGCGCGGGAGTGTATTGCGGCAGATGTGGCCTACATTCTGGAGTGGTTCGATATCCCCATTGATACCGAAGAGGCCATCCGGGAACGGGACTGGTGAGACCCATGGCAGAAAAAGAACTGGTCGTTTGCGATGAGTGCGGCAGCCTGTTTTTCAAGGACTCCTCACAGATAATGGGGCTATGCCCGGAATGTGCCCATATTCTCTATGACTATCCGAATTGTCCCCATCATTTCCAGAATGGCCGGTGTGTGAACTGCTACTGGGACGGCTCAAAGAGCGAGTACATCAAGAAACAGATTCAATAGGAGGAAGCCATCATGCCTACAACAGAATGGATGAACAAATATGAATCGGTTAAAGACAAGCTGGCCTGCAAAACCGATTTGAACGCGTATTTTACAGAAAAGGTAATCGGAAATATGGGAGTGGATGTGCTGAACATCGGTACCGTCCATTTCCCCACCGGAACCATCTTCGCCTGCGATCCGCTGGTGGAGCTGGAGGACACGCCGCCGTTTATGCAGACGATCCCCGCTGGAACTTATCCCGTGAAGATCTGCGTAGTACCCAGCAAGAAATACGGCGACCGCTACGCCTGCGTCAAGGTGGAGGTCAGTCAGGAGAAGCCCGTCCGCTATGAGCTGGGCATGATGGGCAAAGAGGATCTGGACGAGGAACTGGGCGAGGACGACTACTTTGGCTTCGGTGTGGATGCCGGGATGGGGTGTGTCGCAGACATCCAGACCCAGGCGGCCTTCAAGACATACTGGGCCAAGCGGCTGGAGGAGGACCCGGACATCGACCCCTATAATGACCTGTTCTGTGACCTGCTGGAGGAAAACGCGAAAGCCCACCCCAAGTATCAGGGGAGTTACGGCGACTGGCTCAACTGGACGGTGCCGGACACGGACTGCGATCTGCCTATCTTTGCCTCCGGCTGGGGGGACGGATACTATCCCGTCTACTTCGGCTATGACGCAAGGGGCGAAGTCTGCGCCGTGTATGTGCGCTTCATCGACATTGAGGCCAGCTACAAGGAGCAGGCGTAAGGAGGTAAGCGATGGAATGGCCGAAACGAGCGCGGACAGCGGACTGGAAAAACGGTGTCCTGACACTGGATGGAGAGAAACGGTTTGAGATCCCGGAGCTGACTATGGACCTTATGGAGCGGCTAGCCAGCTACGTCCTGGTGGGTTTCCATGTGAAGGGTTGCCCGGTAACGGATACTCTGCTCGCTCCCTTTGCCAGACATAAAAGCATGGTCAACTTCGGCGTGGAGGACGGGGCGCTCACCGACGCCTGCTTCCCCGCCTTTTCCGCCATGCCTAAGCTGCGCTATCTGCTGTTGGACGGCAATGCCGCCATCCACGGTGACGGCCTGGCCGCGCTCCAAAACTGCAAGCTGGACCTTCTGACCCTCAACCGCACCGGGCTGGACGATGCCGGACTGCTCCAGGCAGCCTCTATCCCCAAGCTCTCCCACATCCAAATCGACCATACCGCCGTTACATACGAGGGCCTGCTGGCCATCGCCGGCAACAGCCGGATCGAGCCGGTGGCCCATGTGCAGTTCACCAAGGAGCAGATGGAATACTTCTCCCAGCTCCAGCGGGAGAAGGCCAAAAAGCCCGTCCAACTGGATGAGCAGGCGGCGGAGGAATGCCGCAGGGTGCTGTCCGCTTTCTTTGCAGAAATGACTGCGTGGGAGCGGTATATGGAGCAGGCCGAGTTTGGGGATGCCGAGGCTGTGTCCCGCTTACTGGCGATCTGGGAGAAGTATGTGAGCGAAAAGCCCCGCCCGGGCTACCGGCCCCTGGGCCTATCGTACAGCGTCCAAGGCACCTACAAGGACGAGCAGTTTCTGGACGCGGAGCAGCTCACCCGGAACAAGCTCTACATCTACACCAGAGAGAAATACACTGGCTTTGACCGCCGCTTCCTCATGAAACGGGTGGGCGAGGGCTGGAAAATCGACGCGGTGCAGGAGCGGCTGGACGGCTGGCAGCGTGTGGAATTGTGAGGGATACAAAATGACATCGAAATTTGAAGCATCCGGTTTAGATGGGCAGTGTGAGTTGTTTGGCGTGAACATTTTCAAGTACCGCTGGTTCGACTGTCGGGGAACAGCAACGGTAATCGATCCCCATTATGGCACGGAAAAAGTGTTTCATGTCTATGAGGTGGAGATTGGCGGACATGAAGAAAATGCTGTCCCAAATCTCGTGATCGAGGGGTAAAAATGCACTTGACGGAATATCAGGAAGCAGCACTTTGGAGCGGCACGGTGTTCCGCTTTCCCGCGAAATATCCTTTTGAGTCCACGGTGGATTTGATGGTACACGGCGCTCCGTCCGGGTGGGTGTTCCTTACGGATATGCCAAGGACAGCAAAGCCGTGTACTATGAGAACTTTGTCGGCAAGATCAAAGTCTTGAAAAAGGCTGACCCTGTTACCTTTGTTTCCAACGATGACGGCTATTTCGGATGGGATGCCAAGCACTTCTATATCCAGAATAAACAGGTGACGGAAGAAGAATGGAACCAGAAACAACACTGACGGGAAAGGACGAACCCTATCCCCGCCCCCTGCGGCTTTGCGCGGGATGAGAATGGCGTATTCCAGCAGATCAAAGACTGGAAACCACAACAGGATGAGGAGGAACCTGATATGGACATTTTGCAGCAGTGCCAGAAATGGCATGAAAACGACGAATTTCAGAAGATTATCGACGCATTGGAGGCCGTTCCCGCCCAGGAACGCACCCCGGAAATGGACAGCGAGCTGGCCCGAGCCTACAACAATCTGGCGAACCCTTATGAGCCGGGGGGCCGGGAACTGCTCAAAAAAGCCATTGCCCTGCTGAAACCCCACGGGGAATATTTTGAAGGCGACCATCTCTGGAACTTCCGCATGGGTTATTCGTACTTCTATTTGGATCAGGAGGGCCGGGCCCTGCGATACTTTGAAAAGGCCCTGGAAGCCCGTCCTGGCGATGAAGACACCAAGGAGTTCATCGAATGGTGCAAAAACCGCATTTCTCTTCCTCAGTTTAGTGAATGCTTCCGGGAGCGGACAGAACTGTGGTGGGAGACCTTTGCCGAGCAGGAGGCGGAGTTCCGCCAAATGATGGACGAGGACAAGGACCACACGCGGGGCCAGGGGCTGGTGGACCAGATGAAGAAATCCCTTAACCTGGTCTTTGACGAGATCTGCTTCGAGATGGGTTTTAACGGTGAGAAGTATGAGTTGATCCTCACCCCGGAGGGGGACAAGGTCAAGCTGTTTGAGCTGGTCTATTTCCAGAAGCACGCCCCAAAGGAGGCGCTGGAGCACTGGAACATCTTGGTGGGCCGCCAGCGCCTGGGGAGCATCGGCCTACGCACTGACGACGGCTGGGACATCTCCGGGGCGGATGTACAGGTCTGGCTGGAGAATCAGGGGGAAAACAATTTTGCCCTCTCTGCCTACTGCGAAAAGCTGCTGCCCATGCTCCAGGAGGAGGAAGGCAGGGTCTGGTGGATGCTCACCACCCTCACCGATCAGGTGCTGGGCGAGATCCCCCACATGAGATATATAGACAGCTTTGATGTGCTGGAGGCGCCCAAAGAGGAGCCGCCCATCCCCATGTTCCAGCTGCCCGCCAAGCTGAAGGAAAAGGGCTTGGATCTCTCCGCCGACCCGGAGGGCTATCTGGAGAGTTACCTGGGCTATCAAATGAATCCCAATGAAGACCCAGATGCTGACTGGCGGCTGGATGTGATAGTGGGTTCCACCTGCTGTGTCCCTCTGATCAACGGCTATCTGGGCGCAGACGACGACTTTATGGACAACCTCCACGCGGACGGCGCGGTGGCGGGCTTCTTCTGCTACCCGCTGGACACCCTACGGGAGGAGGAAGGCAGCCAAAAGATCTTCGACTTCCGGGAGAAGCTAGAGGAAGCACTCACTGCCGGGGATGGTCCGGAAGTGCTGACCCTCACCGGCGGGGCCACTGGCCTCTACTGCGGCTATGTGGACTTCATCGCCTGGGATCTGCGCACCGCTTTGAAGGCCGCGAAGGAATTCTTTGAGGGCAGCGATATCCCCTGGGCCAGCTTCCACACCTTCCGCCGGGAGGCTGGCACGGTGGGCCTAAAAAGCCCTTCCGAGGACGAGCCAGATTGCGAAGAGCAGGAGGAAACGCTGACGGGGATGGACTACATTCCCTATACTTCTCAGAACGCGGAGGCATTCTTCCAGCAGCTGGAGCAGTGGAACAATGAGGACGAGTACACTCGCTGTATTCAGGCATTAAACGCCATTCCGGAAGATTGGCAGAACTACCGAACCGCCTACGCCCTAGCGCGGGCGCTGGAAAACTACGCCATCCTGGGTGACCATCAGGAGGGCACTCCCCACTACAAGGGGGACAAGGCCCTCCTTCGGGCCATTACGGTGCTGGAATCCGTCCAGGAGGAGGGTCAAAACAAGGCGGAGTGGAACATGCGGATGGCCTATGGCTATCAATATCTCTATGCACAGGAAGAAAAGGCCATCCCCTACGCTCAACGGTGGGCGGAACTGGACCCAGAGGATGAGGATGCCCAGGCGGTAATCCGAGAATGTCTGGAAGAGATCCAAAAACGGCAGCACAGGGCCAAGCGCCAAAAGGAAGCCAAATTTGTATGCGGCGATATTCCCTTTGAAGGCTTCGATTTTACAAATTTCTGGGACGATGACGAATACGCCTTGAAGGAATATGTCAGCGATCCGCCTTCAGACGAGTTGATTGCCAGTGTGGAGGAAGAATTGGGCTATAAGCTGCCCGCCTCCTACATCTGGCTGATGAAGCAGCACAACGGCGGAATGCCGGTGAACACCTGTTATCCCACGGACGAACCCACCAGCTGGGCGGAGGACCATGTGGCCATCACCGGCATCTTCGGCATCGGGCGGGAGAAAGCCTGCTCTCTGTGCGGCGGCCTGGGCAGCCAATTCATGATCGACGAGTGGGGGTATCCGGCCATCGGCGTGGCCGTCTGCGACTGTCCCAGCGCCGGACATGACATGATCTTCCTGGACTACCGGGCCTGCGGCCCCCAGGGGGAGCCCGCCGTTGTTCATGTGGATCAAGAACAGGACTACAAGATCACCCCTCTGGCGGACAGCTTTGAGGAGTTCATCTGTGGCCTGGTAAACGAGTCCGCCTATGATCTGGATGCGGACGATGATCCCGACGACAATGAGGATGCAACGGATGAAGAAGCCGAGTCCGACCACAAGGGCGTCTTTAGCGGCTTTGTCCTTCTCTCCAAAGGGAAATGGGACAAGCAGCAGTTTATCCGGGATATGAAGGAAAAGTGGGACATCACTGTGGAGGAAGATGAGAATAAGAGCGACCATGCGGTGGTATTCGATGTAGGAGATATGATCGCCGCTGTCAGTCTGATGCCCTATCCCATTCCGGGCAGCGAGGCAGAGACGAATGCCGAGAACAACTATATGTGGCCGGATGCGGTCAAGGCAGCCAAAGAGCACAGCGCCCACATCATGGTGGCAGTGCTGGGCAAGGAAGAAGATGTCCTGGAGAAGGGTAAACTCTACACCAAACTCGTGGCTGCCTGCTGCCGTCAGAAATACGCCACTGGCGTCTACACCAGCGGTGTGGTGTTCGAGCCCCGGTTCTATGAGGGCTTTGCTGATATGATGAAGGAGGGTGAACTGCCCATTTTCAACTGGATCTGGTTCGGCCTGTACCGGGATAAAAGCGGGATGAACGCCTACACCTATGGCTTGGATGTATTCGGTAAGGACGAGATGGAGGTGCTGGGCACCGATGCCGAGCCGGGTGATCTGCGGGACTTCCTGGCCAGCCTGGTTTCTTATGTGCTGGAAAACGATGTGGAACTCCACACCGGGGAAACCATCGGTTTCTCGGCGGACGACAAGCACACCATTACCCGTAGCCCTGGTGTAAGCCTGCCGGAGGAACAGATGACCCTGAAAATTTCCTGGGAATCGTCGGACGGCGGCCCGGATGACGATGGAAAGGAAGGCCCGGACGGCGAAAAGTCCCAGGATGCGGATGAGCCTGGTGAACCCGAGGTCTACACCGAAGAGGAGATGGAGGCCATCGAAGAGCATATCCAGCAGTATTTTGGCAAGTTCGAGAATGTGTTTCATGAGCTGGCTTCCCCCGACATCCATGTGGACATCTGCATGGTACCTCCCTCTGCGGGGCGGGACTACTACACCCTGGTCACCATGGGCATGGGCGCCCACCGAATGAATGTACCGGAGGAACTGGCGGAATACAATTTGGAGCGGGCAGAACTCGCCATCGCCCTGCCGAAGAATTGGAAGATGAAGCATGAAGATCTCAAGGACGAGCGGTGGTACTGGCCAATCCGCCTGCTGAAAGTCCTGGCCCGTCTCCCCATTGCCAGCGACACCTGGCTGGGCTTTGGACACACCATGGACAATGAACAGCCATTTGCGGAAAACACGAAGCTCTGTGCTGCCATCTTGACCGGCCCTCAGGGCACGGAGGATGGCAGCGAGGTCTGCGCCCTGCCGGGCGGCGAGGAGGTCAACTTCTATCAGGTGATCCCCCTTTACCGGGACGAATTAGAGTATAAACTGGCCCATGATGCAGATACCCTGCTGGACAAAATGTCAGGCATCTGCTTTGTTGTGGAGCCCGACCGCCAGGATGCCATCACCAGAGGCACCCTTTGCAGCGGGGATGACGAGGACGACTATGTCGTGGAAATGGACGACGGGGCCTATCACCTGGAGACCATCCAGGAGAAAAATCTGCCTATGGACGAGATCAACGCCTACAACCACATGGCGATCTACCTGCGTTGGTGCATAGAGCGTGACCTGATGGGCGAAGAATTCCTCGCAGAATATGGCGCAGTGGTCAAACAGGTCAAGGCCGATCCTGACAGTGTGGATCTGCGGGAGTTTATCCGGGATAAGTTGGACAGCCAGCTCGTCGGTCCCCTGTTCAACAAGATGGGCCGAGCATTTGCCTCCTACTACTATGGGGAGCTAGACAGCCCCTATTATCCCAGCGACATCGACAATTACGCCATCGGTATCATTGGGCAGGAGCGCAATTACTCCGACGAGATCCAGGACGAGGCATACCTGTTTCTTCCCTTTGACGAGGAATATTACCGGGCCATGGCAACGGTGATCGAAGAACGATTCGTCAACTGGCAGGGGCAGGACTATGACGAGGACACCCTGGAGCCCTCCGATGTGGCCCAGGCCATCATGGAGTATCTGGATTGCGAGTGCACCTATTTTCCCTCTATGAAGGACGACGACCCCATCATGGCGGCGTACAGTTATGCCAAGCGGGACAGCTCCCATGAGGGCTTTATACCAGTGCTGATCAAGCCGGAGGAGTCTCTGCTGGAGTGCCTAGTGATGAACGCCGACCCGAAAAATGATGCAGACTATTATGAATTTGACCCCAAAACCGTAGTGGAGTACCGTAAGAAGATGCTCTCTGCCCCCATCAAGGACGGAAAGGCAGTCCTTGATGCCCTGACGGATCAGCGCAAGGCAGAAGCCGAGGATGACGATATGGATTGGAAGGAGGAGCGCCTGGGCGAGATGGAGGGTGGCTATGTCAACTGCCGCTTCTCCAGCTACTGGGACGATGATACCGAGATGACCTATCCCCTCATTCTAGCCAAGATCCCGGTGAAGAACCCCTGGGAGATTTTTGCCTACCTACCCTTCGGCAACTGGAATGAGTGCCCCGGCACAGAGGATCTCATGGCCGTCGCCAAATACTGGTTCGAGCAGTACAGCGCTGTACCTGGCGCGATGTCCCACGACGAGCTGGAATTTAACCTCCCGGCTCCGGTTGCTGAGGACAGGGCCATGGATGTGGCCGTGGAGCAATACGGCTTCTGCCCCGATGTGATCGACCAGGGGCCGGAGGACGCCACCGTGGGCACTTTAGCAGATGTGTTGCAGCAGTCCACCGTCTGGTACTTCTGGTGGGATTGATCGGATGGTGTTTCTATGAACGAACACCTGAAACAATACATCAAACTCCAAAAGCCATTTCGTGTCACCCAGGGAAACCCGGACAGTGTCTGCGCCCTCTACGCTTTCAAAGACGAGTTGGAACAGTCCGAAGACAAACAGGCTAAGGAAATACTGGTGGATGTGTACGACCTGCTGGGTTTCAAAAAAAGCGCCTACGACCTGCTCTGCCAGATCGGAGACCGCTCCGATAAAAAGATCCTCAAGCGGCTGGGCACACTGAAGGACTATTCGGAGAAATGGGGAAATCACTACGCCCTCCCCAAGCCAAAAACGCCGGAGGAAAAAAGGAAAGAGAAAGAGCGGTGGGCCCAGCTGGGCCTGCCCGCTTTCCAATATCATCCTGACCCTCTGGATACCGGGGCCTTTGAGGAATCCCAGGAGGGCGTTGTCTGCGACTGCTGCGGCAAGACTACACATATCTTCTATACAGCGCCCTTTTTCTCCGTGGAGAATATTGCGTATTTGTGCCCTGCGTGCATCGCCAGTGGCGAGGCCGCCCGGAAATATCATGGCAGTTTTCAGGACAACTACTCTTTGGACGATGGCGTAGACAATCCAGAGAAACTGGATGAGCTCATCCACCGTACCCCCGGCTACTCCGGCTGGCAGCAGGAATACTGGCGGGCCCACTGCAACGACTACTGCGCCTTTCTGGGCTATGTAGGCGCCAGAGAACTGCGGGCAATGGGCGTGTTGGAGGAAGTGCTGGACGACCCTATGTGGGACGAGGAGCAGAAGGATATGATCCAGGAATCCGTCAATGGTGGGCATCTGCAATGCTATCTGTTCCAGTGCCTCCACTGCGGAAAGCACCTGGTCTGGATGGATTTCGATTGAGGAGGTTTCCGCACCCATGGAAAAAATCTTTCTCATTCCTGCCACGAACAAGCAATGGCGAATCGAAATAGATGGCCAAACCATCCGAACCTGCCTGAACGGCGGGAAGGTCAAAGAGCTGGTCTGTGACTCTGCCTTCCAGGTCAAAAGCAGGGCCGCCAGCGGCAGGAACTGTCCAATGGCAACTGTTCCGGTGAGATTTACATAGCCATCTGGGACTGGTGCGAAAGTGAGCTGGACATGGACGTCCGCTTTCCTGCACCCCAGACAGATAACACCCTGGACTGCGTCCTGCTTGAGGGGAGTTGGCAAAGGTACTGCTGGCGGCGCTGGAGGAGCAGGGTCTACCGGAGCTGGCCGCCGAGATCGCCCCGGACTGGGATTTGCCCGCCGAGGTGGTGCAGAGTGGGTTGGAAACGCTGCGCTCCCATTTGGAACAGGTGCAAGGTGATACCGTTCTGCTGTATGAGATGACTTGACAGGGCGAGGCCCCATAGAATGTGAAAAGAAGGTGTTTGGAAGATGAGAGAGGTGTTTACTATCGATGGCCGCCGCTTTTCCAATATGGCTGGCTTCTACCGAGAGGCGGAGTGGGTGTTCACCTGCGGTTTAGACTGGAAGATTGGCCGGAACCTGAACGCATTCAATGATATTCTCCGGGGCGGTCTTGGGCGTCATGGGTATGGCCAGCCCATCCATATCAAGTGGCTGGCCTATGAAAAAAGCGTCCGTGATCTCGGCAAAGAGACCATGGACACCATTGCGGAAATCATTTTGGATACGGACAATTCCGGGCACGACTGTACCCTGGAACATCTTTGACCGAACAGAAAAGGAGGCACACCATGGGACTTGACATCTATGCCGGGACACTGACCCGGTACTATTCCCACAACTGGAAAACCGTTGTTCAGCAGTGGGCGGAGAAAAACGGATATTCCTTCAGCAGGATCTCCCCGGATGGGGAGCCCGCCGGCAACGAGGAGGAGCTTTCCCCAGCGGAGGTCCAGGCAACAGTGGAGAACTGGCGAGATCAAATCTTGGACGCCATTTCTCAGCCGGACCAGCCGCCCTATGCCCCTTGGCCGGAGGACAATGAGAAACCCTATTACACAGACAAGCCCGATTGGGATGCCTTGGGCGCTATGCTGCTTGTAGCCGCCTGTCATACCTATGGGCAGCCGGTGCCGCCCACTGTAGAAAAGGACTGGGATTTTGGGGAACATCCCCTGATCGCCCGCCTTGCGGAAGATCCGGAGCGGGTGTGGTCCCTGTTTCGTGGGGCCACCTGGTGGATTCCCCTGTCAGACAGCTTTATGTTCCAGGCGCCCTTGCCCACTGACGCCCAAACCATAATTGGTACCTTGGGTGGGTTGCGGAAGGAACTGGAGAAACTGAACCAGCTGGCGTGGCGGGCCGATGAGGTCACCATCCTCCGCTGGACCGAAACCGAAGGCTACCCAGTGGATGGCACCATAGGCCCGGACGGGCAGTACAGCAAAGCGGACATTCCTGAACATACCCAGTACGATACCCAGTCCCTGGCCAAGTTCTCCTTCTCCATGTTTTGGCAGGCTATGCGGTTTGCAGAGGAGCAGCAGGTGCCCATCCTGCTGAATTATTGATGAAGTTTTGAGCGGAGGCCGATTCCATGGAGCAAAACCACCCATCCGATAATTTGCGAATGCCCTGGCCTACCTGTGGGCTGGGCCTGGGTGAAAAAGAGGGGAAGCGGCCGAAGAAGGGCGACTTCCAAAGGAAGGGAAAAATGGCCTAACTTACCTGGTTTGGTTTGAGCGAATCCGCCACAACTATCTGGACTATGAGAACAGCCATGGAAATATCGAGGTAGGCTTCCACTATACAATTTATCAAGGGGATGACCTCCCTTATTCTTTCGCCATGGAAGTGCCCACGGGTGGCACCCTCTTCCAGCTGCTGACAGAGGACCTACAGCTGGACACATAGATGCTGGATACCTTCATCCTGCTGGTCCAGGCCAACTACCTGGATTATATCGACCTCTTTGAGGCTGGCCGGGCGAAGGCGCTCCAACCGGTCTGCGCTCCCTTTACTCAGCCGGAGGACTACAGCTGGACCATTCAAGTGAAAGAGCGGATGATCGAGAGCTATGGAACGCCGGAGCAGCTGGCGGAATACCGGCGGCAGGAGGAATTGCGCAAGATGCCGGAAAACAAAGTGCGCCAGTGGATGGGGGCACAAATCTTCCATTTCTCCCATGCCCACTATGTGGATCATGACTGGGCTGCGAGCCGCACTGTCGAGGAATTGGATGCCTTTATAGAGGACTTTGTCCGGGCGAAAAAGCAGTATGACACATGAAGCGCGGAGAACGAGGCGGACTATCAACTCTACCGTCAGGAAACGGATACGGAAAAGCGGACTACCGGGTCTGGTGCCTGATCGGCCACTCCCGTAATCTGCCTAAGGAGATTGTCCATCAAGCGTTGCAGTTTAGATTCAAGTTATCCCAGACAAAAAGGAGGAAAAGAAATGAGCGATGAAGTATTCCAGCAAAATCTGGACAATGAAAGAGGCCTTCGGCCCGGCGGCCCCTTTCTCATCCAGATGCTGTTCAAAGAGCCGGTGGCAATGCCCGGCAAGGATGAAATGACCGCTGTGATCGAAAAGCATATCGGGGCGGTAGAGTGTTTCTGCCACAATGATAAGACTGCGGGCTTTGCAACCTTGGAGCATATTGCGGAGTTCAAGGATGGCAAAGGCCCTGCACAGCTCATGGTGATGGGTTGTACCAGTTTTAAGGGCGATGGATTCGACGCTTTCCTGATGAGCCAGATGTGGGACTGCCAGGAGGATCGGGAACGGATTTTCCAAGAGTGCCAGTATCAGGTCGTAGCCATTGATATGCTGGCGGCGGCGCTTCCGGCCTTGGAACGGGCAAATCTGGATGCTGACTTTTTAGACGCTCTTGCAGAACTGTATCCCACCTGTGAGGCATTCTACTTCCAAAATTGCGGCAAGCTCTTTCTGGCTGAGGATGTGCGTTCCCACCAGATTGAGGGACCGGATCGCTTCATTCGCTTCGGGGTCAATGTCCGTTTCTTCAACATTCAGGGCACCGAGGATATGCTCATCGACACTGTGGGCATGAGCACCCTGTTCTTGCCGGATCTTCAGTACCACTTCCATGGTATGAACCCCAACTGGGTGGTGAACCATGCCTACAATGTGGCGTCATATATCCTGGCAAATGACAACCCTGTTGAGGACGGGGAAACCATGGACGGTATCATGGATGGTCAGATAAGCTGGAGGGTTCAGTGGAAGTGCCAATATGAGGACGCGCTAATCCAGCCGCCCAGAGAGGTGCTGGATATCAACATGGGGAAATACGCCTCGGGAGGCCGCTGATTTTTTTATGCAGTACGCCAAACTGTCTATGATAATTCGAACGCTTTAATCTTTGCTGGGGTTGACATTGTAGCGGTCAATCGCACACAAAATCAGTATTTCATTGGGAATAGGCTTTTCGAATATGCCGAATTGAAAATGCTGGCGGATGCAGTTGCATCTTCCAAAATTATTTCTGCAAAAAAGTCGGAAGCTCTGGCACAAAAGCTGGGATGCTTGACGAGTATCCATCAGGCAGAATGGCTCAAGGGGTTTGTCAGCTTATCCAGCTGTATGAAGCCAGGCAATGAAAAAGTCTCCTACATAATTGACAGTATTCAATCTGCTATTTTGGATCACCAGCAAATGGAATTTCCATACTTATGAATACATTTCCTTTGCCTCATTCCTAACTTCCACTAATTTATTTGCTGAGGTTTTTAGCGCCCCCGGTAGAACCGGGGGTTTTGTCATGCTGTAACCGACATAAGAAAAGCCGAAAGCCCTAAATAAATCAAGGCCCTCGGCTTTTAATCCGGCATCGTCCCTGGCAGGATCCGAATCATTCGATTTTTAGGAGACGGTTGCCGCATATAGGAAGATATAAAATGGTTTGTTTTTTTGATATGGATTCTGATTTTTCTGTTTTGCCACGCAGTGCATTCCGTGGGTATCATAAAATGAATAATTGCATCCTGTATCGGTATATAGAAAGAAGTTTTTATGTGCAAAATATGCCTGTGCCTTTTCAAAGAGTGCTGTTCCAATCCCCTTCCCCTGCAAACTTGGTTCCACTGCAAAAAGTGTGACCTCCCCATCAAATTGGCGCCCACTCTCTTTTAACAGTTTGGCGCACAGTTGGTCGTATTCCGCCATTCGTGTCCGCATAACCTCAACGGCCTTTGTATGTAACTTCTGCGGAAATTCCACTTTACCCAACCGAATGGGGTTCAAACAGAATTTGTCGTCTATGGCCAAAAAGCCGGCGATCTTTTGCATCCAAAGGGCCACCTGCACGGATGTTGAATGGCTTAAAGTATTCAGCAGGTATTCCCGCGCCATGTGCCACCCAATTGTATGGCCTCCACACATGGAATCCATCTTCCATACTCTCTCCACAATCCGTGTCAAAGCATCCAGATCCCCGTCTTGCATAGCACGGAACTGCAACATAGAAGAACCTCCTAGATCCTCTTAAGATATTATTATCTTACAGCATCTTTTGTTCCTTCAAAGGACCATCAACCGGTCTGTTTCTCCTCATGGAAACGTCTAAGCTGCCGTTCCTTTGTCATTAATCCCTGCTCATACCGCTCAATTTTCATATTCAGCCGGTCCAGGGACTTTTGCATATCTTCCATACGGGCAAGCAGCTGCTCCCTCTGTTCGATCAATAACGCCTTGCGGGTATCGATCGTATCGTCGCCTTGTTGGAATAAAGCCACATACTCGATCAAAGCTTCAATCTGTACGCCGGCCGCCCGCATACATTTCATCAATTCCACCCAGCCGCAGGATTCCTCATCATAATCCCGAAGGCCGCTCTTTGTGCGGGGCACGGGTGGGATCAACCCAATACGTTCATAGTAACGTAGGGTATCAGCGGATATTTCATATTTTCTGCTCACTTCTGCAATCGTCATATAAATTTCTCCTGGTTCGTTCTGATTTTATGCTATTCTAAGGGCCTGCCCATTTTCGGATTGCCTCCACAGAGGCCAAAAATCTGTTCCCCTGGAATTGGATGCCAATCCCTTTTTCTACCTTCGCCCTGTGGAGCAAGCGGCCTCGACATCCTCTTCCGCATGGCCTAGCCATCCGCTATTGGTCATAGGCGAATCGCCCGTTAAGTCGGTATCCACGGTTTCAACGCCGGCATATACCCATGCTCTACTTCTTCCCCTGCTCCACCACAACAGTATGGCTTTTCTCATAGAAAGTAACGGTCTAGATCTCCACCATATCCATATAGCTGCCGACGCAACATCTCTGCCGCCTGCTTAGTGTGCCCTGTGTAGGATCCGTGCGTTCACTTCTACGCCCTTTTAGGAACTCCATTTAATCTCCTGCTACAGGGATTCCCTCGGATTTTAGCCAAGCGGCAATTTCTGCACGCGCTGTACCAACGGAACTTCCACGGACCGGCAGCCCCTTTTTCAGAGCCGCTGTTGGGCACAACCCTCGGATATCCGCTTCACTATGGCCCATGCCACTACCTTCGTTCGTACAAAATGGCAGGATGGTTTTTCCAGCAAAATCGTACGACTCTAAAAAAGTCCACACTGGCATGGGCATGGTTCCGCACCAATTTGGATACCCCAAAAAAATGGTATCATAGGCGTCCCAATTTCGAACACAATCCAATATCTCCGGACGGGCCCCGCTTTGCAGCTCTTCCCTGGCCTCGGCTACACATTTGCGATAATTTTCCGCATATTCCCTTGCGGGTTGAATGCAAAAGAGATCCCCTCCGGTCAGATTTTGGATCTCTTTTGCTGCAACTTCCGTATTTCCTACAGGAAGATCCAGGATCTGGCCATTGACATAGTTTTCGCCTTTGCGGGAAAAATACGCAATCAAATATTTATTCATAGCGATCGCTCCTTCTTTTCGGATAAACCATCGGGGACAAGTCCGCCTCAAATGGCTGCCTCCCGTTCTTTTCCTATTAAGACTAACACATGCAGCGCACTCCATGTCAAGTAATCTTAAAAATATTTCATTTTTAAACAGGCACTGCCTACCATATGGTACTCCGTCAAGCTTCCTTTTCTGCTGCATCGTTGACACAACGCAAGGCATTGAGGCTGCGTGGATAGCCGATATAGGGCAAGCATTGGGAAATAATGCTTATCAGGAAGGCTTTATCATTTCCAATACGCATATTGGCGGCTGCATGGCTGGTGAGCTGCGGCTCACAGCCCCCCTGTGCGGCTAAAAAGCAGAAGGTAATCATCTCGCGCTGCTGATAGTCGAGCCCTTTTCGGGTGTAATAGTCCCCAAAACAGTTGTCTGCCAGCCAACGATTGATATGGCGGCTCTCCTCCGGGCCAGACCGATAGAAGCCACGCATTCCCTCACCAAAAATGTCCACCTGTACCTGGGCCCCTGCCTCTAACCGGTTCTCCATAGTGGTTTCCGCCTGCCCCTCCAACGGAAGCAGAACACCCTCGGATATTAGGCATGCATTTACTGCGTCTAGGAAGGGATACACCCGCCCAATCCCCAAGTAGGCAACAGACTGATAAACAATTTCCTTGATCTCGACCGGTGTAACACCAAAACGGAGTGCCGCCGGCACCATAACTTTGAACATATCCAGCCCTTGGCAACCCAAAAGCGCTGCTAAAATTGCCATGAAACGGGTGCGTCCATCCAAGGCGTCCTGGTTCACAACCTCATCAAAAGCGAAGTTGGTAAACCTCTCTATGAATTCTGGATCTGTTTCCGAGAGCTTTGATGAATACCCAGGAATCATTTTTTCCAGGTACCGTTTTGAAAATTCTGTAATTGCCATATTCCGGATCTCCTTTCACACATAGCCGGGGCGTTGGCAACATACTCCCTTGCATAAATCTCTTTTAATAAGACTTTAGCATTTCGAGTGTACTCCATGTCAAGAGGAGAATGCAAAAATTATGCTTCCACTTGACAAAAAAAAATTTGGAACTATAATTAGTTTTAAATAGAACAGTTTTTATAGAAACTATTTAACGTATGACACCAAGGGGGATTCCTATGTGAGCCAAAAGAGCAATTTCCTGGTAAATATCCGGCGGATTATCAAGCTGCATGAGACTATGCTAAAGCAAATCTGCCAGGATTATCACCTTTCTTTAATTGAGGCAACAATCATCAGTTTCTTGTACAACAATCCTGGAAAGGACACAGCCGCAGATATTGTAGAACTACGTATGTTATCCAAAGGGAATGTATCCCAAGCGGTGGAGAGTCTGATTCAGAAATCGATTCTTCAGCGGAAACAGGACACGGAAGACCGAAGAAAAATTCATCTCTCTTTAACGCCAGCCGCCCATCCTATTACACAAGAATTGGAAATCATCAGCAAAGAGTTCCTCGAAGAGGTCTTTTCCGGCCTATCTCAGGAGGAGTTGGAGCTGCTGGAACGGATGAATGATCGGATTATAGAAAACACAAAAAACGCCATAGCAAGGAGAGAAAAGCTATGAATGAGGAAAAAGATTTTTTGGAAAAAGAACCGGTTGGAAAGCTTTTGTTGCGCTTAGCCCTTCCTACGGTTACCGCACAGATCATCAATATGCTTTACAACATTGTCGACCGTATGTACATCGGCCATATTCCTGAAACAGGGGCCATGGCTCTTACAGGAGTAGGAGTCTGTATGCCATTGATTATGATTGTGACGGCGTTTGCAGCATTTGTGGGATATGGCGGCGCGCCAAGGGCTTCTATCTTTATGGGAAAAGGCGACCATACCTCTGCGGAAAAGACGCTAGGAAACTGTTTTGTCATTCAGATCTTGATTTCCATCTTACTAACAGCGGCCCTCTTGCTTTGGAACCGTGATTTCCTCATGGCGTTTGGTGCCAGTGAAAATACCATCCAATATGGTGTCGACTACATGAACATCTATGCGATTGGCACTATTTTTGTCCAGCTTACCCTTGGGATGAACGCATTCATCACCGCGCAAGGATTTGCCAAAACAGGGATGCTCTCTGTCTTGATCGGTGCTGTCGCCAATATCATCCTTGATCCCATTTTCATTTTCGGATTCGGGATGGGCGTCAAGGGCGCTGCCCTAGCAACTATCCTCTCGCAGGCTATGTCGTGCATATGGGTTTTAGCCTTCCTGTTTGGCAAGAGGACACATCTAAAGATTAAAAAAGAAAATTTGGGGTTGCAGGCAAAGATTGTTTTGCCTAGCCTTGCACTTGGATGTTCTACTTTCGTTATGCAAGCAAGTGAAAGCGTTATCTCTGTCTGCTTTAATTCATCGCTGCTGCAATACGGCGGTGATATCGCTGTAGGCGCGATGACCATTCTAACCAGCGTCATGCAGTTCGCTATGCTCCCTCTACAGGGGCTTGGACAGGGCGCACAGCCCATTATCAGTTACAATTATGGCGCTGGTAATGTGGAACGGGTAAAAGCAGCTTTTAAACTTCTATTGAAAGCCAGCCTCTGCTATTCTATATTGCTCTGGCTCTTTGTAATGTTCTTCCCACAGGCGTTTGCCGCCATGTTTACTTCGGACGCATCCCTGATGGAGTATACAAAAACTGCGCTGCGCATCTATATGGCTTGCTTGCTTCTGTTCGGTATTCAGATGGCCTGCCAGATGACATTCACCTCTTTGGGAAAGGCAAAGGCTTCCATCCTTGTGGCGGTGATGCGTAAGTTTATTCTGTTGATCCCGCTCATCTATATCATGCCAACGCTCTTCACTTCCAACCAAACTATGGCGGTGTATATGGCCGAACCCGTTGCAGATTTTCTTGCGGTCAGCTTTACGGCCATCCTTTTTACATTCCAATTCAAAAAAGTGATCGCGCAAATGACCACCTCTTCTTCATCCAAAAAAGAACATGTTACAATATAAAAGAAATGGGAAACCGGGGCTTCCGAAAAAATTGGAAGCCCCCGGTTTTTTCTTAGGTACTTCAAATAGGAACAACGCCCGCCTCCGATCCACGTAAAAACTCTAAAATTCCAGCCGATGCTGTGGCGCTTCCTGGATATTTCTGAGGAATGTATCCATACTAGTAGAAACGATTTTCCAGCAGGAAGGCAAGGTGAATGCTGTGTTGACACCAAGTATCAAGCTCGTACCCAATAGTGATGAGACATACGACCTGATTCTTGAATACAATGGAATCGATGTCGAATTCGCAGAAGAATTGGATGTACAGAAGAGCATTAAATCCCATTCCAAAACCATTACAAAATCCATCTTATCACAGGCCAAAAAGGTAAAAATCAAAAGTGTAAAGGTGTTGGTTTCCGGCGTACTGGTAGCTACAGTAGCTTTTTCCTCTTTTTTATCGGCCCTTGCAACAACGGACCGGTATATCATGGGGTATCTATACCGAGGAAATGACATCCAGCAGATTGAATATGTTAATCAAACTAACAATGCACTGGACACGGTTTCTCCAAGTTACTTCAATATTCGTGAGGACGGAAGCTTAAAGTTAAATTATTTGAGTTCCTATTTCATTAAAAGTATGCACGATCGCGGGATCAAGGTAGTGCCATTTCTGAGCAACCACTGGAACCGTACCGCAGGAATCAACGCCCTACAGAACGTAGAATCGCTTTCCACGCAAATCGCGGATTACATCGAAGAGTACAATCTAGATGGCGTAAATGTGGATATTGAAAATGTCACCCACGAACAACGGGATCAATACACGGAATTTGTCCGGCTTTTGCGGGAAAAAGTCCCTGCCCATAAGGAGATTTCCGTCGCAGTTGCAGCCAATCCTAACAACTGGCAGGTTGGTTGGCATGGGTCCTACGATTATTCTGCACTTGCTGAATATGCTGACCATCTTTTGATTATGGCTTATGACGAACACTATGAAGGCAGTGAGGCAGGACCCGTTGCAAGCATTAACTTTGTGGAAAATTCTATCAAATATGCGCTCAGTAAAACGGCCCCAGACAAAATTGTTGTGGGCGTCCCCTTTTATGGCCGCGTTTGGAGTTTGGATGACAACCGGATTGTCGGCAAAGGAGCCAGCACAAAAACCATCCAGGAGATCATTCAAAATTGCGATGCAACCGTAACCTACGATGAGGCCAGCCAATCAGCTAAAGTAGAATTCACCATTACGGAATCCAGCGGCCAATATACCGTTGGCGGGGATTTTGTGCTACAGCCCGGCCGGTACGTCGCTTGGTTTGAAACCGACCAATCCTATCAGGAAAAGTTAAACCTGATTGAAAAATATAACCTCAAGGGCGCCGGGGCTTGGTCGTTGGGACAGGAAGACATCTCCATTTGGGATCATTATGAAGACTGGGTAAACGGAGATGTGGCAGACGAAGAGCTGGGGGCCGATCCTCCAATAGTGGAGCTACCTGCGCCGCCAACTGGCGATTCTACAGATTCTCCTTCGGAAGAGACGTACTCAAATGCTTGGATCAAAGCAGATCAAATCAACGTGCCAATTTATAAAAATGAAAACTTGAAGGGAAAAATCGTCGCAACGCTCTCCGGTGGTACTGCGGTTACCGTTCTGAAAGAGGCCGGCAATGGGGCTTATCAAGTGCAGCTTTCTGACGATCAAGTTGGTTATATCTCTTCGTCCTATGTCACATTTGAAAAACAAGAACCTACACCAGAACAAATTCCAGATTCTTCCACCCCATCCGTTCCCTCCTCGGAAACGTTTCTCTATGAAGTAAAAGCTGGCGATTCGCTCTGGAAACTTGCGGAACGGTATCTGGGGGACGGGAGCCGGTATCCGGAAATCATGGAACTGAACGGTCTGACCTCTACCACCATCTTTCAAGGGATGCAATTGCAAATCCCAGGAAGTTCCGAAGGAAGCCAACCAGGGGACTCCTATGTAAATTATACGGTAAAGCGAGGGGACTCATTGTGGAAGATCGCACGGGCACAGCTCGGTTCTGGAAGCCGGTATCCCGAAATTATGGAACTGAACGGTCTGACAAGCGCCACGATCTATCCGGGGCAGATCCTAAAATTGCCGAAATAGTCCCCGGCATTCGTGGCGTTTGACCAGTCGAAAAATATCTTATCCTTTAAGAGGCAATCAAAGATTTATGAGAACTGCATATAACCTTCGGGCGTGCACCGAACGAACAACGGGGCTTCAGTTTGAAGCCCCGTTGTTTATATGAACCCAATCCCGTGTAAACAGGTGGAAAATGGCAGAGGCCGTTGATCCAGCCATCTCTTTTTGGGACCGTGCCGTTTCTGTAGACCTCCACCGCTTTCTTTAATTCTTACGGCGCCAGCTGCTTCCGCTTGCCGTGCTGGGCCACAGTTACCCTGAGGGCAAACCAATCGCTACTTTAGTTCGGTCCCGCGGCCCATCATATGGCGCATTTTTTATGAAAAAGCCTCCTTTTCTTTTAGAAGAAAAAGTTTTTAATAACTCAAAAACAATTCGTAATCAATTCCCAAACATAGTGCTTTTATTATAAAGACATCAAGTGCGGGAGCACAAAATAAAGATTCGTGGAGGCTGTTTGAAATGAAGAAAAAAGATTTTATTACCCTGATCATGAGTACGGTAGGCGGTATCCTATTTGCTCTGGGAATGTGTATGGCGCTATTACCCGAATGGGGCGCAATGGTACCGGGCGTTGTCATCGGCATCATCGGCGCTGTAATCCTGCTGGTCATGATTCTTGTCCGTCGGAAGATGGATGGCAAACCCGCCATTGTTTTCAATGGGAAGGCTATTGGCACCACCCTGTTGGGTGTGTTCGGGGCCATTGTCCTTGGCGTGGGCATGTGCATGACCATGGTTTGGAGCATGATGATTCCCGGTATCATCGTTGGTATAATCGGCATCGTAGCACTGCTCTGCCTCATTCCCGTGGTCAAGGGCTTGAAATAAGGAGGAAGTCTTATGACAAGATGGATTTTTTCGATCACAGCTGGCGTCACAGCATTGGCAGGACTAGCAATCGCAGGGAAGTATTTTGTTCGCAAACATAACAAATAATTCTATTAAGGAGGCATTCATTATGGCAAAATCCAAGCTGGTTCAGGCTAACGAAAAAATTGCCGAAGGCGTAGTCGGCGGATACAAAAAAATTGAAAACGGCGTTGTGGGCGGTTTTATGAAGATGGAAGAGGGAGTCGTAAACGGATTCAATAAGATCACGGACAAATTTGTCGATGAGTTCCTTACGAAAGACGGAGAGTCCGTGGAAGATGCCAAAAAGCGCCTTGCCCAGGAACAGGAAGCCAGGGAACACTCTCCAAAAGTGAAGAAGCAATCCACTCCATCCAGAAATATGGAAGATGCAATCCGTGACCGTCTTGAAAACGGCTTTAAAACCTGGAATGGCGGCTATGGCGGGTGGCTGCAATGGTGCGACACCCTGTACGAGCCGGACGCCCATTACAATGTATATGGCCACCGCATGCCCCTGCAGCAATACAAGGACATGATGGGGCAACTTTTCCAGCACTACACCATGGAGCTTGGGGCCTTCGATAATATGATTATCCGCGATGACTGGGCGGCTATCCGCTATACGGTCAAAGTCAAGAATTTGGACTCCGGAGAAGAAATCCTACAGAACACCATGGAGTTTGTCCATTTTAAAGACAATCCAGACCCCATCGGCGTCCGCGTGGTAGAAGGATGGGCGCTCTCTGACAGCCCCCTGTCTGCCCATCATTAAAACAGGACGCCCCAAACTCCGGGCCTGAGCGCACCCTGCGTTCAGGCCTTAATTTTTTGTATTTTTATAAAAAGCCCAAAACGCAAACAAAACTTTAACATCTCTATGTTATCATAAAAAACATGGGGGAGGTCTGATGGATGTTTAAACTATTGGTTGTGGAAGACGACCGGGAATTGAATAAGGCTGTCTGTTCTTATTTGAATCAAAATGGCTATAAAGCGGAGGGTTGCTTGAGCGCCAACGAAGCTTATGACGCCATGTATGGAGGTACTTTATTTGATCTGATTATCTCGGACATCATGATGCCGGAAGTAGACGGGTTTGAATTTGCCAAAACCGTACGGGAGATTGACCAGGAAATCCCGATCTTATTTATGACAGCAAGGGATGACTTTGCATCCAAGCAGCGGGGCTTCAAGGCGGGGATCGACGACTATATGGTCAAACCCATCGATCTAGACGAGCTGCTCCTACGGATAGAAGCCCTTTTACGCCGGGCTAAAATCGCTACCAGCAAAAAGTTAATTGTGGGCAACCTTACCTTAGATGCGGAGGAGCATACCGCCTATCTGAACGACGAAGAGGTTCCATTGACAGTCCGGGAATTCAACCTTATTTATAAGCTGTTATCCTACCCCAAAAAGACTTTTACGCGCTCCCAGCTTATGGACGAATTTTGGGATCGTTCTTCTTCCTCCGGTCCCCGTACAGTGGATGTGTATATGACTAAGCTGCGGGATAAATTTTCTGCCTGCAACGACTTTGAGATTGTGACAGTCCACGGGCTGGGATATAAGGCGGTATTAAAATGAACGAAAAAGGAAAGCAAAACAGGAACGTCCGCTGGCTATTTGCTATCCGGCGTTATATCACGTTCTTCCTCTTGATGGCTTTTGTCATCAGCTGCTGCATGACCCTGTTCCTGAATATGATGACAAGATCAACTGGTCTATCCTTTACAAAGGAACATATTGAACAGGCTGCCAAAGTAACATTTCTAAATGTGATTGGATTGAGCCTGCTCTGCACGGTGATCGACGGCATCCGGCGAAAATTCATGGTAGACCAACCGGTACAGAAAATTGTGAAAGCAGCTGAACAGATTATGAAAGGGGACTTTTCTGTACGAATTCCACCCTTTCACACGTTTGGCTATACAAATGGTTTTGACGTTGTTGCAGATTACTTAAATCAAATGGCAAAGGAATTGTCTGGAACAGAAACCTTGCGAACCGATTTTATCGCCAACGTATCCCATGAGCTGAAGACCCCCTTAGCTGTCATACAGAACTATGGTACTATGCTCCAACAGCCAAATCTGACGGAAGAAAAGCGGATGGAATACGCCAGGGCCATCACCGATGCATCCCGCCGCCTTGCCAACCTGATTACGAATATTCTGAAACTGAACAAGTTAGAAAACCAACAGATTTATCCATCCGTAAAGACGTATGATCTAGGGGAACAACTTTGTGAATGCCTGCTTTCTTTTGAGGGCGCGTGGGAAGCAAAGGATTTAGAAATCCATGCGGATGTAGAAGAAGACATTCTGGTGGACAATGACGCTGAGTTGCTTGCCCTGGTTTGGAATAACCTATTTTCCAATGCGATTAAATTTACAGAACCTCATGGCAAGGTATCCCTTTCTTTGAAAGCCGAAGATGGCTATGCGGTTGTCCAGGTATCAGACACCGGCTGTGGTATTCCCCCGGAAATTGGAAAACATATCTTCGAGAAATTCTATCAGGGGGACACTTCCCATGCAACCCAAGGAAACGGCTTGGGGCTTGCATTGGTAAAGCGCGTCATAGAGATCATCGGCGGGGATATTTCCGTCAGCAGCGAGGTAGGAAAAGGCAGTATATTCACAGTGAAGCTGAAAAAGAAACAGGAACCTTCTAATCGGGTCCTTTCATAGGTTCCTCCCATAATAAAAATACATTACCGCTCCTTTTTAACGGATAGGAGCGTATCATTCTGCAAATTGAAAGGACGGTTTGACATGGAAAATCAAAGAGATACTTTTCACTATACCTACTCGGCAAAACAACAGGAGGAAATCCAGAATATCCGAAAAAAATATCTTCCTCCGGAACAAGGGGAGGACAAAATGGCACAGCTTCGCCGGCTAGACCAAAGTGCCACAAAAAAAGGCACAGTGCTCTCCATCATCCTTGGTATCGTAGGTTGCCTGTTTCTGGGATTAGGGATGTGTTGTAGCATGGTCTGGATGGATATCTTATTTTTCCCAGGCATCCTGATCGGAATTCTAGGAATTGCGGCTATTGCGTTTGCCTATCCGCTGTATATCCATGTTACCAAAAAAGAGCGGGAAAAGCTTGCCCCGCAGGTTCTTAAGCTGGTAGAAGAGCTTTCAACTCTGGAATCCTAAAAACAGGCTGGATGAGAGATGTTCCCTCCGTCCAGCCTCTTTTCATATGGGCACTTTCCCGGCCCCAGCACCGCTTCCATCCTCAAAAGGATACGGACAATCGCTTTTGAACCACTCTCTGGAGACTCAGTGGCCAGACAACACATACAGGAAATAGACCGTTATAAGTTGTTCCCCGACATGCCTTTCTAAAAAGCGTCCCATATTTCACAAAGAATTTATAAATACAGCGGGGAATTGTATTATAATCTTTATATACATGAAATTCGCACGTGAGGAGTGAAATCCATGGAAAAGAAGGATGTATCCACTTTTCATCCCGAGGATTTGGACCACCTGCTACAGGATGCAATGGGCGGTGTACTATCCACCGATTTGGTACCATGGGCGGATGCAACCGTCAGCCAAATGATGGCCCAAACCAAAATGCTTATGGGTACCGTTGTGGAATACAAAGAGTTGATGATGATGTATGCCTGTGCCATCAAGGAGGTACGGACAAAATTCGATGTTCTAAACACAGAATTTAAAATCCGTTACCAACGCAACCCCATCAGCTCCATCAGCACCCGCTTGAAGAGGACCGCCAGTATTACGGACAAGTTGGAGCGGCAAAATTTCCCGTTTTCTTTAGAGAGCATCGAAAAGAATGTAAACGATGTCGCTGGTATTCGGGTGATCTGTTCGTATATCGATGATATTTATACCATTGCAGAGGCATTTTTACGCCAGGATGATGTAACGCTCATTGCCCAAAAGGATTATATTGCCCATCCAAAACCCAACGGTTACCGCAGCTTACATCTTATTATTAGCATCCCCGTCTTTTTTGCAGATCGAAAGAAAGACATGAAAGTAGAGGTCCAGATCCGGACCATTGCTATGGATTTTTGGGCCAGCCTAGAACATCAGCTGAAATACAAACAAGAAATCCCGAACCAACCAGAAATCATATCTCAGCTCAAGGAGTGCGCTGAAATAATCAATGCTACAGATGAAAAAATGTTGGATATCCGGCATCAGATTGAAGAGATAGCAGACGCACCGACCGAAGAAGATATCCTATTGGAAAAACTCAGCAAGCTCGACTTAGCTGTTGATGTATAAGCTGTCACTCTATAGCGGGCAAAGTGGTCAATGAACATCTTTCTTTGCGATATGCTGTTTTTGGAACAAGGCAAAATAGGCACAGAGAACGGCAAAGCGTGGGTGGAATCCCTAACTTCATAAAATTTATTCACAACTGACAAAACAGGCACCCCAGTTAGAAGGCTGGGGCGCCTGTTCCTTTTTGTTAGGCAAAAAACAGCATTTCCCCCAGGCTATCACACAAAATAGCGGTCTGCTTAAAACACAGGGAAACAACGAATCGTTCAACAGGATGGGACTTGTGCTCTTCTAACATAGCGCCAGAGGCGTCCAGCCCGGTTTGTCGGTATAGTCGGGTGGTTGATTGCCTCTCTTTCCAGTGGACGTAGGGCGCTTGCACCGGTTGCGCAAGGGCAACCAGGAGCTGTTTGCTCCAGTCCGTCACTCCTTTCTGAATCTCTGCCAGAGACGCCTTTTCTTTATTGTCAATCTATTCCCCATTTGGTGTGATCTTGTGAAAGGTATATCCATTTTCCTCTGCCACTGCTTAGTAACGGTTTTCCAGTTGTGTGCGTAACACCGAGTTAGGGTACCCGCACAGATGTCAAGTCCTATGATATCTTCCCTTCCGTCTTCTTTATCCATTAATCCTCATCCCCGGCCTTAAAGTTATAAATAGGCCGGATGATTTTCGTCACCTCCGCTGTGGGGCCGATGTTTCCCAAAATATCCTCCATTCCCTTATAGGCCATAGGGCATTCATCTAAAGTGGCTTTACTCACCGAGGTGGTATAGATCTCTGCCATCTGTTTTTTGAATGCAGACACGGTAAAAGACTGCTTGGCCATCGCCCGGCTCATGAGCCGTCCTGCACCGTGGGGGGCCGAGCAGTTCCAGTCCTCGTTCCCCTTTCCCACGCAAAGGAGGCTCCCGTCCCGCATGTTGATAGGGATTAGCAGCTGTTCGCCCGCTTTGGCGGAAACAGCCCCTTTCCGCAGAATCATGTTCTCGGTGTCGATGTAATTGTGGATGGTGGTGAATTGTTCCTCCACATGGAGCTTCATGCCTTTTACAATCTCGTCCACCATAGCCTGTCGGTTGAGCATGGCGAACTGTTGGACGATCTTCATGTCATGGATATACTGGTCAAAGAGTTCTCCCGATACATACGCCAGTGCTTTGGGGATATTGGTCTGTTTAAGATTTTTTCGCTTCTTCAGCTCTTTTTGGATCTCTTTTCCCCGGCCTTCCGCCTTCATCTGCGCGATGAGAGCCTCGATGGAGGCGTCGTCGGTGCGGTTGAGGATCTTGTAGCCCGCTTCCTGATAGTAACTAGCCACCTCCACCCCCAAGTGGCGGCTACCAGAATGAACCACCAGATAGAGGTTCCCTGCATCATCCTTATCCACCTCAATAAAATGGTTGCCGCCCCCTAAAGTACCGATGCTTTTTTCTGCCCGAAGGCGGTCCACATGCTGGATACAGTATAACTCACCCAAATCGATCTGGCTAAGGTAGCGGTGCGCCTTGTCTCGGATGGAGAAGCCGGAGGGGATTTTCTCATAGATCAACTTGTCCAGCTTTTGTAGCTCGATGTGATCCTCCCGAATCCGGGTGGTCTCCATACCGCATCCGATGTCCACTCCCACCAGATTTGGAACGACCTTGTCGGCAATAGTCATCGTGGTGCCAATCGTACAGCCTGCCCCTGCGTGAATATCTGGCATCAGACGGATACGGCTGCCCGCTGTGAATTCCTGGTTGCACAACTCTTGCACTTGAGCGATAGATGTGCTGTCCACTATATCTGTAAAAATTTTTGCCTCGTTGTATTTCCCTTTAATTTGAATCATAATTTCCTCTCTATTGTTTTCCTCTGGGTCAATAACTCATCATATTCTCATACAGCAATTTATATCACTCTGCATTTATTTCAAATGGAAGAGAACAGCCGCCAAACTTCTCCCTACCATCTTCGTGGGCCGCTCCCCTGCCTAGATCCAGGGGCGAAAGGGCCTTTTCCTGAAAAGCTGTCCACAGTTCTGCCGCTATCTTCCCGCCCAACAGGATATGGCCAAAAGCATTCCTTCTCCGGGGCATGTCAAGGCGCGCGTCTAGCGCTCCATTCTTCCTCACAATCGTACGCGATCGTCTAGACTTCGCCGGAACGCCATCCAGCAACTTTTTGCCTAGGGAATCCATCAAATAAACCAGCGCCTTTGTGGCACAGTAATCGCTGCCACCGGACGATGGCCATTTTCTCCTCTACGCTGATCCTCATATGTCCAGATAGATGGATAGGAAATCCAAACTCTCGCCTCTTTTCCATTACGCCTTGTTCACCAGGTTCCGTCCCTTGCAGCCTTTTTTGAACAATAAAAGAAAGGTGGGCACCTGCCTCCACCAGGAAACCGTGGCGCCGGTTATTGTACAATGGAATGATCCGCCTACTGGGATACTGGACTATCCCCGTCTTTCGCGATATCTACATCCTTAACATGATTTTAAGATCTTTCCCCGGACGCATATTCGCCCATGCAAACATCCAGCACCTCACGGGGCAACTAGACCAAGGCGTTTTCGTACGGGCATTTCCATTGAATGTCTCGGCCCATCCGTCCGTTTATTACACCATCTCCCGTTTTGCCCTGTCCTGGATGGGGTTGTTATTCTCCAGAATATAGGAGGCCAAATTGTAGGCGTGATTTATCACCCTGTTGCGAGCCATATCATCATAGCGATGCGGAAAATCTGGCGAAAAAAGGGCGTGCATTCCAACGGTTGCATCCCATTGCCATAAGCTATGCATAGGGTGTTCACCTCTCTAATCTTCTCAGATATGGAACTGGAACCGTTTTCGTCATCCACACGCCATTGGCAGACAAGTAAAAGATATACCCATCCCGGTGCATTTTTCCGGCCTCCACCTGGTAGATGACCGGCTCCCCATGCCGGCGGCCCACCGCTTCCGCTGTTTCCGCATTGCTGGAGAGATGCACATACAAGCGGCTCTTTGGGCGCAGCCCCTGTGCCTCGATGGAAGCAGCAAACCGTTCAGCAGTCCCGTGGAACAGTGTTTCCGGCGGTTCGGCTGTGGGAAGCTCCACATCCACCGGGATAGAATGGCCCTGATTCGCACGGATCATTGTCCTGTCTGCATTAAAGGAATACCGCTGCTTTCCATCCGTCCTCACGATTTCCTCTAGAACGCCCCGGTCAATGGCGTACTTCCTGCCGATGCCCGCTAGAAGTGCGTCTACATTTGCCCAGCCGTGTGCATCCAATTCAATCCCGATGGCCTCCGGTTTATGCCGTAAAATTAAACTCATATATTTGCTGATCCTAGTGAGATCCAATACAGGTTTTTTCATGGTTAATCCTCCAAGTTTATCTATGAGATCCTACACGCTTCTTCTGCACAGCCCTTCCAGTTTCAACGCCTGCGCTTCACAAGTTCCACTTTGGTCCGCGGGCGGACTTTTCCGGATCTTGGCCCAACCGCTGCGCCAATAATAGCTCTGGGTCACCAGGTCGCATTCACCGAACATGCTACCCTGAACCATCAGCCAGCCCAGCAGCTGTGCGCGATCCTCTTCCTGACCAGTGAGTTCCTTCGCCGCAAATTTCCGCATTATCTCTTCCTAGGTCTCGCAGTCGGCAACCGTTCTTTGGCCACATTCTGGGCACGGGTCCTGGTGCTCTTATTCTCAATATCTACGGCCTCCATCTCTCGTCCTATCCATTTTCCATAGAAGAGGCTCACCGTCTGGTTTAGCATTCGTCCCCTAGAACCTTATCGTCTATAAGGGTACCTTCCATGCCGTCTATCACTGTAGCCTTCTAAATGTTGTATGCAGCGACCTTCTTTATCAACGTTCCAACCGATTGGGAATAAACCGACCGGTTCACATATAGTTTTCCATCACTGTCGGGATTTCTCTCTAACGTCAGCAGGGGGTTCCAGAACCTTATCATCTCCCTGCATAGCCAATGACTGGCCCCGCTTGGATCATTCGTATCCAACCGGTTCTCCACGAACCTGTCTCCAACATCTCCCGGAGCTCAGGGAAATATCATTCTGTGACATGGCGTTACCTCCGGACAAAAAAGCACCCTGCGCCTGTCTGTCTTTATGACGGAGAGACGCAGGGCTAGAAAAAGGCCGCAAAAAAGTAGCACACCCTTACGGCTGTGGTCTCGCAATTCTGTAGTCCTTGTCTATCGTAGCTCAGGCACTTGCTAGAGCCATATTTATGCAGGTTGGTCATACAAACCTCATTGTTATTAGCCGGTATGGAATAGACAGGGCTGGATTGAGTTTTATTATAGCATAAATGAGTAGATAAGGGAAATAGCCCTTCTGATTTTCTAAGAACCATATGTCCCAATCTATATCCTGAAGCTGTAGCAAACTGCAACAAATTAAGGCCGTCATCCTCAAAAGCGAAAAAAGAGGCCAACAACGATTTTGATCGCCTTCTTAAAAAGTAAATTCCGTGTTCCATTTTATTTGAAATCTCATGTTTTTTACCTATGGATAACAAACTTAATTGCCTAATTTCAACACCGCAAAACAAAGAAAAACTGCATGGACACTGGATTTTCAGCATTCATGCGGTAATCGATTCTATCTGACCATTACGAAATAGATATCCGCTACAAGCACGGGCATAAAGCTTTAAAGTTTAAAAAAACGCGGTCGCAAATTCTGACCGTAGGTCTGGCTGTCTGTTACAAAATAGATTCCCACCCAAAGCGCGAGAAGAAAGCTTAACAAAAAAACTGAGTCCGGAACGCGGATTGCGTCCAGACTCAGTCTGGCGGAGAAGGAGGGATTTGAACCCTCGCGCCGGTTACCCGACCTACTCCCTTAGCAGGGGAGCCCCTTCACCACTTGGGTACTTCTCCATGTTGGTGAATTTCAAAAAATATGTGACTTGAGAGAAATGTGGCGGAGAGGAAGAGATTCGAACTCTTGGCCCCTTGCGAGGTCACTGGTTTTCAAGACCAGCTCCTTAAACCACTCGGACACCTCTCCGAGTCTCGTTTGCAACGAAAATTATTATACTGTATTTCAACCGCTTTGTCAATCATTTTCCGCAATTATTTTTAATTTTTTTGTAAAATAGCGATAGTTCTTCTGTATTGCATGACATAGAAACAATTAAAAATAAACAAAAAATCCCTGCAACCGATCTGGTGCAGGGATAAAATTTTTGGAGGCGTCACCCAGATTTGAACTGGGGAATCAGGGTTTTGCAGACCCATGCCTTACCACTTGGCTATGACGCCAAAAAGTTGGAGCGAACGACGAGGCTCGAACTCGCTACCTCCACCTTGGCAAGGTGGCGCTCTACCAGATGAGCTACGTTCGCATAAATGGTGCCTCCGGACGGAATCGAACCATCGACACGGGGATTTTCAGTCCCCTGCTCTACCAACTGAGCTACAGAGGCAAATATGGCGACTCGGAACGGGATCGAACCGTCGACCTCTAGCGTGACAGGCTAGCGTTCTAACCAGCTGAACTACCGAGCCGGATATTGGTGGGGACAATAGGACTCGAACCTATGACCCCCTGCTTGTAAGGCAGGTGCTCTAACCAGCTGAGCTATACCCCCTTCTCGTTCGCTGCTGTTCATCAGCGACGTGTTATATAATACTATAAGAGCCTGCAAAAGTCAATACCTTTTTTCAAATTTTTTCTAGTTTTTTTCGGGATGCCGCCATGCCGCTATAAGCCTCCGCAAGGCGGCTATTTTCCCATAAAACGCAATTACAGAATCCCTTATTTCTTCGCCACACTGTCCGCAAGTTTATCCAATTCCTCTTGAGAAAAGCGATAGGCGCGGTTGCAGTATTGGCACTTGGCCTCCATAAATCCGTCTTCCAAGGCCAAGGTGCGGATCTCCTCTGGGCGGAGCGTCGCCAGCGCGTTCTCCACGCGTTCCTTGCTGCAATTACAGGCATAGGCCACGGGAGATTCGTCAAGGATCTCCATCTCAAAGCCCTGGAGGACCGCCCTGCACATGTCTTCGATGGTCATCCCCTTCGCGAGCATGGTGGTCACCGGTTCCAACACCGCCACATTCTGCTCCAATTGGGTGATATCCGCATCCGTCGCACCCGGGAGCACCTGCACCAGCATACCGCCCGCCAGCAATAGCTTGTGATCGGCCTTGTCCACCAGCACCCCCAGAGCACACACAGTCGGGATCTGTTCGCTGGTCGCATAGTAGTTCGTAATATCCTCCGCAATCTCGCCGGAGACGATCTCCACCTGGCCGATATAAGGCTGCCCGGAACCAAAATCGCGCAGCACGCCCAGCAGTCCATCCTGCCCCACAGCAGCGCCCACATCCAGCTTTCCATTCGGCTTGAGTGGAAGGTCCACCTCAGGATGCTCCACCCATCCACGGCAATTTCCGTGGCTATCCGCAATTGCCACAACCGACCCCAGCGGGCCGCCACCATTGATCTTTAAGGTTAGGGAGGCGTCCTCCTTTTTGAGCATCGCCCCCATGATGGATGCGCCCGTCAACAGGCGGCCAAGTGCGGCAGTCGCCACAGGGCTGGTGTTATGCACCTGCTGTGCCGTTGCAACTAAAACGGTGGAGTCCACCGCCGAGGCCATAATTGCCCCATTCGATGTGATACATCTGATCAGTCTATCCATACAATCGAAACCATCCTATTTCTTTTTGCGCGCAGCAAACACCACACGCTCTTCCTGTTCGCCCGGCTCTTCCAAGCTGAGATCCGCAAAGCGGTACACCACGTCAAACCCCGCTTGATTCAGCATGTGAAGAAGCTGTTCCTGCGGATAGGCGCGTTCATAGAAGTGTTCCCCACTTCTATGGTACAGGTTCCCCTCCCGGCCGAAGAAATCCAGCTGGATGCCAACGCGGTCGTTCTTCTCCTCATAATGGTTCTGCCAAATACAGTAGACCTCGTCGGTATCATACAAAAAGATGTTGTCGGCCAATACATGGCGGTGCTTATATACCGTATTGACGTCGAAGAGAAACCAGCCGCCGGGATTCATAAACAGGGACACACGGTCAAAGGCGGTCTGTACATCCTTTTCCAGCGTCAAATGGTTGATGCTGTCCAAGGCGCAGATCACCGTATCCACTGTGCCGTAAAGATCGAGCTTTTGCATTTTTTGACATAGAAACAACAGGTCCAGGCCGCTCTCCGCCGCCTTTTGGCGTGCAACCGAGAGCATATCCGCAGACCCGTCGATTCCATAAATGTCCATCCCCCGCTTTGCCAATTCCACCGTCAGACTGCCGGTCCCGCAAGCGAGGTCGAGCGTTAAACCGGGCGCATGGCCCAGATGCGCAAGCAATGTGCAGAGATAATCTGCCCGCCGCGCATACTCCACATTATGTGTCAAACTGTCGTAGTACTGTGCAAAGGAAGCGTAACTCATTTGTCCTCTTCCTTATGTTCCCCATTTTTTGCGTCCAAACGTCCAAAGACTAAGGCATAGCCGTCGCAACCGTAGTTGAGGGAGCGGTTGACGCGGCTGATGGTCGCTGTCGAGGCGCCCGTCTCCGCCACTATATCGCTGTAGACGCGCTTGGTGCTCAACATATGAGCCACCAACAGGCGCTGGGACATTGCCTTGATCTCCGGCACTGTGCAAAGGTCCTCAAAAAAATTGTAGCATTCATCCACTGTTTTCAAGGAAAGAATCGCCTGAAACAGGAAATCAACACTCTCATCTTTGATCTTGGAGTTCAAAAAGATCACTTCCCTATTATATTTATAGCAATCCCACGGACAAGGGACCCCATCGAAAATAAGCCGCTCCCATTTTCACAAAAGCGATGTAAATTCCGATTTATGAAACTACTATAGTAAGATAAAATTTTAGCACATAAAAGTAAAAAAGTAAAGGGGCAAACGACATATTTCCTAGAGAAGCAATTAAAATAATCTATTTTTTAGGAATCCTGCACAGAATCCATGCAGGCCAACTCGATTTGCCTGCGCATCTCCTCAACGCCTTCCCCATTTACCGCGGAAAAGAGAATGAGAAGCGTGTCCGGCAAATCTTCAAACAACGTGCAATAGGCGTCAAGCTGCTGTGTACGCTGCGTCTTGTTGAGCTTGTCACTTTTTGTTGCAGCGATCAAAAACGGCAAGCCTGCCTGCACCAAAAAGTCGATCATATGCAGGTCGTCCTGGGTGGGCATGTGGCGAAAATCCACGATCTGCACCACCAGCCGGATATTCCGGCCCGCATTTAAGTATCCTTCCACCAGCTCCGCCCAACGCAGCTTTTCCGAGGCGGAAACCTTCGCATACCCGTAACCCGGCAGATCCACCAGGCGGCACTCTGGAAGGCGGTAAAAATTGACCGTCCCTGTCTTCCCCGGCTTCGCGCTGACACGTGCCAGCGATTTGCGGTTCAGCAATTTATTGATCAACGAGCTTTTCCCCACATTGGAGCGGCCGGAGAACACAATCTCCGGCACGCTGGAGGGGGGGAGCTGTTCCACGCGGCCCGACGCGGACTCAAACGCGGCATTTTGGAAATTCATTGGGATTTCCCCTTTCTACTGGTCTGTTTCCCAGGGTGCCCCCGCCTATTGCGGGAGCTGCGGCGCCGTCGCCGCCGCTTGGCCCGCCGCAGTGGGCAGGATGCCGGAGGGCGTGTGTGCAGATTCCAGCTTCGGCTCCGGCATACGCACCAGCGCGGCCTCCAAAACCTGGTCCACCTTCTGCACCGGCAGGAAGTGCACGCTGTTTTTGACCACGTCGTCCACCTCAGCAAGGTCCGGCACGTTGTCCGACGGAATGATGACCGTCTTAATACCCGCGCGGTACGCCGCCATGGTCTTCTCTTTGAGGCCTCCAATCGGCAATACGCGGCCCAATAGGGTAATCTCCCCTGTCATCGCCACATCGTGGCGGATCGGAATATTGCATAGCGCCGAAGTGATCGCCGTCGCCATCGCGGTGCCTGCGGAAGGTCCATCCTTCGGGATCGCTCCCTCCGGCGCATGAATGTGAATATCATACTTTGCGTGGAAATTATGGTCGATTCCCAGCATGGAGGCACGCGTGCGGATGCAGCTGATAGCGGTGCGCGCAGATTCTTTCATGACATCGCCCAGGGAACCCGTCAACTCGATCTTTCCAGTGCCCTCCATCACCGCCACCTCGATCGGCAAAAGCTCGCCGCCA
Source organism: Anaeromassilibacillus sp. D41t1_190614_C2 (assembly GCF_015558525.1). NCBI lineage: Bacteria > Bacillati > Bacillota > Clostridia > Eubacteriales > Acutalibacteraceae > Anaeromassilibacillus > Anaeromassilibacillus sp. D41t1_190614_C2. The sequence continues at coordinate 54,316 of NZ_JADMOD010000016.1, forward strand.
ACGCTTGTCCAGGCCAATCCGTTGACAAGGCCCACTTCATCCGTCTTGTGCAAATCGTCGTTCTTAAACTTCGCAGGCCCCAGAAGTCCCTCCAAGTCCTTTGCAGCGATGGTGATTTTCGCCTCGCCGTCCTCCACCAGCTTGACCGCACATTTGCGGCACAGCGCGGCGACCTGCCTTTCCAGATTGCGCACGCCTGCTTCGCGGGTATAACCGTCGATCAGCGCATGTACAGCGGCTGGCTGAATGCGAACCTGCTTAGAGGAAATGCCGTGCTTTTTAAACTGCTTGGGAATCAAGTGCTTAGTCGCGATCTGGAATTTCTCCTCATGGGTATAGCTTCCCAATGTGATCACGTCCATACGGTCCGCCAGCGGTTCTGGGATTGCGCTATAATCGTTTGCCGTTGTGATAAACATGACATCGCTCAAATCAAACGGCATATCGATATAATGATCGTAAAAGGTGGCGTTTTGCTCGGAATCCAGAACCTCCAAAAGCGCGGAGGCCGGGTCACCGCGGAAATCGTGGCTGAGCTTGTCAATCTCGTCCAGCAAAAGCAGCGGGTTCTTTGTCCCCGCCTGCTTGATGGCCGAAATGATACGTCCCGGCATGGCGCCCACATACGTCTTACGGTGGCCCACGATGTCGGATTCATCCCGCACGCCGCCGAGGGAGACGCGCACATATTTGCGCCCAATAGCCTCTGCAATCGAACGCGCAATGGAGGTCTTGCCAACGCCCGGAGGCCCAACCAAGCAGATGATTTGCCCCCTGATATCCGGCGATAGCTTTTTAACCGCTAAGACCTCCAGGATGCGCTCCTTGACTTTCTTCAAACCATAATGGTCGCGATCGAGAATTTTACGCGCCTTTTCTAAGTCAATGTGCTCCTTGCTGGTGGTGTTCCAAGGCAGTTCCAGGCAATTCTCCAAATAGCCCACGATCACCCCTGCCTCATGCGAGCCATACGGCAGTTTTGCCAAGCGGTCGCACTCCTTCAGGAGCTTTTTCTCCTGCAATTCCGGAAGCTGGAGCTTTGCGATGCGGTCGCGGAATTCGTCAGCCTCCTCCTGCGGATTGTCGTCCTCTCCCAACTCATAGGAAATCGCCTTCATCTGCTCGCGCAGGAAATATTCCCGCTGATTCTGATCGATCTGCTCCTTGGCCTTCTCGCTGATCTGGCTTTCGATCTCAAGGACCTGCACTTCACGCTGCAAGATCTCCACGAGCTTGTTCAAGCGTTTGACCGGGGAGAGCTCCTCCAAAATGCGCTGTTTCTGTTCATAATCGAACATGATATTGGCAGCGATAAAGTCCGCAAGCTCCCCACAATCCTTCTTTTGCACCACACCGACGACAATATCCGGCGGGACGCGGCTGTAGTTTTGCAGGTACTGCTCAAAAAGGGTCTGTGTAAAGCGGATTAACGCCTCGCTGCGCTGGGTCCGGCGGTAGGCACGGGTCCGAACCGGCAGGACCTCCCCCAGAAGGAACGGCTCGTTCTCCTGAAGGCTCTCCAATTCCGCCCGGTATAGGCCCTCCACAAACACCCGCACGCCGTCCTCCGGATGGCGCACCACCTGTTTGATCTTCGCCACCACACCGATGCGGTACAAGTCCTGGAACTTTGGCTCATTTTCGCCCAGATCCTTCTGCGCCACGAGAAAAATCAATTGATTCTCGTCCATGGCCTTGGATAGCGCCAGAATCGACTTCTTTCTGCCTACGTCGAATTGCAGCATCATCCCTGGGAAGACCACCAGTCCACGCAGGGCCAACACGGGCAGTACCATATTCTCATCTCGCCTATTGGCCAATTCAATCGTACTCATGTGAATCCCTCCAAGTGCCCAAAGACATCCGGAAAAGCATCCGGGGATCCTTTGGCTCTTCTGCGGCGCCCTCCTTTTGCTTCAAAAATCCTGAAATCCAAGTGGGGACGCTCCTAGTAGAAATGGCTGCCGCAAGGCGGAGGGCTTTTCAGCCGCCCCGCTGCAACAGCCATCGTTCTTCAAATCGATTGCGCCCCGCCGTTCGCGGATACGCATCACGCGGTATCTTTTCTCCCGCGTTTTCTCGACGTTGTAATCTTGATCTTAACAGGCTTGCGATCCGGATTATAGGTGAGCAAAGGCGGTTCGCCCTTCTCCACCGTTTCCGGCGTAATGGTTACCTGTTCCACCGTGTAGTCTGTGGGTACCTCGTACATCAGCGGCGTCAAGATCTCTTCCATAATGCTCCGCAGACCGCGTGCGCCGGTCTTGCGCTCTATGGTCTTGCGTGCAACTGCCCGCAGTGCTTCCGGCTGGAATACCAATTCCACCTTGTCGAGCTGGAACAGCTTCTTATACTGGTTCAGCAGGCTATTCCGCGGTTCTGTGAGGATGCGCACCAACGAATCCTCATCCAGCCCATTCAGCGCGGCGATGACCGGCAAACGGCCCACCAGCTCCGGGATCAAACCAAATTTGACCAGATCGTGCGGAATGACATCCTGCATCCAAGCTGTGGTATCCAAATCCTTCTTGCTGCGGACATCCGCACCAAATCCCATCGAAGAGGAAGCCGTGCGCTTTTCCACGACCTTCTCCAATCCGTCAAAGGCTCCGCCGCAGATAAACAGGATGTTGGAAGTATCGATCTGCAAAAACTCCTGCTGGGGATGTTTGCGCCCGCCCTGCGGAGGCACGTTCGAGATCGTTCCCTCCAAAATCTTCAGCAAAGCCTGCTGCACACCCTCGCCGCTCACGTCGCGGGTGATCGACGGGTTCTCCGACTTGCGGGCAATCTTATCGATCTCGTCGATATAGATGATCCCGCGCTCGGCACGCTCAATATCGTAGTCTGCCGCCTGAATTAAACGCAGCAGAATATTTTCCACGTCCTCGCCCACGTAACCGGCCTCTGTCAGTGTGGTGGCATCCGCGATGGCAAACGGCACATCCAGAATCTTGGCCAGTGTCTGTGCAAGAAGTGTCTTTCCAACGCCCGTGGGTCCCAGCAAAAGCACATTGCTCTTTGTGAGCTCCACATCGTCTTTTCCGTAGTAAATGCGCTTATAGTGGTTATAGACTGCCACGGACAGCGCAATCTTGGCCTCGTCCTGCCCAATCACATATTCGTCAAGCTGTTTTTTGACTTCCTGCGGCTTTGGCAGCACGGCAGAGGTCTCGCTGTAGCTGCTCTTACGGGTGTTCAGACTGTTTTCGTCCTCCAAGATGGACATACACAGCTCGATACATTCGTCGCAGATATAAACGCCGGGGCCGGCGATCAGCCGGCGCGCCTCGCTCTGCGGCTTTCCACAAAAGGAGCAGCAAATGCCTCTCTCTTTGATGTCGTCGTTATTGGGCATTCGTATCACCAACCTATCTCAATCACAAAAGGTTTCCTACAGGAAGCGCTTTCCCTCAACGATGTTCAATCACCTTATCAATGAGGCCGTATTCCATCGCCTGCTCCGCGGTCATGAAATTATCGCGCTCCGTATCGCGCTCGATTACCTCCAGCGGCTGGCCAGTGCGCTCAGAAAGGATGCGGTTCAGGCGCTTTTTGGTCTGTAGGATATGGTTCGTATGAATCTGAATATCGGTCGCTTGCCCCTGGGCGCCACCGCTCGGCTGATGGATCATAATATCGCTGTTGGGCAGCGCAAGGCGCTTGCCTTTGGCGCCCGCCGCCAGCAAAAATGCACCCATGCTGGCCGCCATCCCCATGCAAATCGTGGATACATCGCATTTGATATACTGCATGGTGTCATAGATGGCCAGGCCCGCAGTCACGGAACCGCCGGGGCTGTTGATATAGAGGGAAATATCCTTACTTGGGTCCTGTCCTTCCAGGTAGAGCAGCTGCGCAACTACCAAACTGGAAGTCGTGTCGTTCACTTCTTCCGTCAGCATAATGATGCGGTCGTTGAGCAGGCGGGAGAAAATGTCATAAGAGCGCTCTCCGCGGCTCGTCTGTTCCACCACGTAGGGGACCAAGCTCATATCGGTATAGCTATTTCCAAAAATCATCGTAGAATCCTCGATTCTCCACGCGAAAATCTATAAAGGGCTTGCCGCCGTGTTCCGCGTGGGAAGCACGGCGGCTTCAGCAGCGGAGACCTGCGCCCCCTCGGTGACAAACACGTACAGAGCTTTGGCCGCTTTTCCGCTGATTATACAACAAACTTATTCCGCGTCCTTCGCGTCTTCTGCCTTGGCGTCCTCCGCCTCGTCGGCCTCGGTCACAACTGCATTGTCGCGCACAACCTGGATGGCCTTTTCCACGGCGATGTCCTTGACAAGCTCCTCCTTCGGAATAAAGGACTTGACCTTCTCCACGTCGAGCTCATAGTTCTTCGCCAGCTTCTCATACTCCGCCTCGATCTCCTCGTCGGTCGGCTGGATGTTCTCAAGCTGTGCAATCTTTTCAAGTGCAAGGCGAACCTTGACCTGGCGCTCTGCCTGCGGGCGGAAGGACTGGCGCAGTCCGTCCATATTCATACCCGTGTACTGCAGGTATGTATTCAAGTTCAGGCCCTGGGACTGCAAACGATAAGCGAAATCGCGGACGTCGTCGTTCATACGGTTCGTATACATTGCCTCCGGGATCTCCGCCTGGACCAATTCCACGAGCTTGTCGATCAGCTGGTTCTCCACGCCGTCCTTGGCCTGGGCTTCCGCTGCGTCTTCCAACTTCTTGCGCACATCGGCCTTGTACTCGTCGAGCGTATCGAAATCGCTGACGTCTTTTACAAAGTCGTCGTCCACTTCCGGCAGTTCCTTCATCTTGATCTCATGCAGCTTGATCTTGAACACCGCTTCTTTTCCTGCGAGTTCCTTGGCCTGGTAATCCTCCGGGAAGGTCACCTTGATGTCAAACTCTTCGCCCGTCTTATGGTCAACGATCTGCTCCTCAAAGCCCGGAATAAACTGGCCGGAACCGAGCGTCAGGCTGAAGTTTTCCGCCTTGCCGCCTTCGAAAGCGACATCGTCGACAAATCCTTCAAAGTCGATCACAGCGATGTCACCGTTCTGCGCAGCGCGGTCTTCCACCGTCACCATGCGGGAGTTGCGGTCCTGCACCTTAGCGATTTCTGCGTCAACCGCTTCGTCGGTCACGGCAACTTTCGCCTTCTTCGCTTCAATGCCCTTATATCCCTCGATCTGCACTTCCGGCTTGGTGGTGATGGTCGCCTTGAAAACAAGACCATCCTTGCCGGCGGAAACGAGGTCAAAATCAATTTTATCTTCAATCATGTCAAGCTTCGCTTCGTTGACAGCCTCTTCCAATGCGTCCGGATAGAGCGCATTGATCGCATCCTCATAGAAGACCTCTTGGCCATAATATTTCTCGACAAAAGCGCGCGGAGCCTTTCCCTTGCGGAAGCCAGGGATCACAATTTTCTTGTTCTGCTTATGGTATGCCTGATCCACCGCTTTTTCAAAAGTTTCGCCGTCGATTTCAACTTCCAGCTGATAGCGATTGGTGTCAACCTTATTGCTTGATTTCAGAGCCATTTTTATTCCTCCTGCAAAATTGCAAATTATCTTAGTTATTATAGCACAACAGTTCAGGATATTCTACCCATTGTAAAAATATTCAAAAAATGTTCACGGCTACGCCGAAGGCAACCACTGGACCGCCCGAAGGCCTTCTGAAAAGAGAAGCCGCGCAGCGAGACGGAAGAGCCTTTCTTCCAGTACCGCTCCTGCCTTTTCACTCGAACACCAGCCTGCGAACAGCCTCTGAGATGGCCATCGCTACGGGTTTTTGCAAGGAAAAGCCTCGCTTGCGCGGAGCGGAAGGGCTTTCCTTCCCCCTCTCCGCTTTTCTCTCGGCCTGCCGTGTAAAATTTTTATTCTCCTCGGACCAGCAGAGGCAAAAACTTCAGATGGTCGCAGGAAATCAGCACCATCTTAATCCCGGCATATTCGCCGGTGATGGCACGCCGCGCCGCTTGGCTTCCGTGGATATGCCCAAAATAGCAGGTCTTAATCCCCCGCTTGACCAGGACGTCGAGAATCTCCCGGCATTCCGCCCCATCGTATACGGGAGGGTAATGCAGGAACACCACCGGGTCGCCGCCCTGCCGGATCCCATCGTCGATGGAGGCGTTTAGCCGCCCAACCTCGCGATTGACGATCTTGACGTCCTCGTCGCTCTCTGCGTTATAAAGCCATCCGCGCGTACCGCAGAGCGCCATCCCGTCCGCGAGCACCGCTGAATTATGGATCACGCCGATACTGTCAAACCCCTTCTCCGCAAGGAAAGCATCGATCTTTTTCCGGGTGGACCACCAATAATCGTGGTTCCCCTTCAAAAGCCATTTCTTTCCCGGCAGCGAGTGGATAAACGCAAAATCCTTCTCCGTCTCTTCCAGGCGCATCGCCCAGGAGATGTCCCCGGCGATCACCACGGTGTCCTCTTCAGAAACGACAGCGCGCCAATTCTTTTCCAGTTTTTGTACGTAGTCCTGCCATCCTTCAAAGACGTCCATCGGTTTATCCGTGCCCAAGGAAAGATGCAGGTCCGCAATTGCAAATACGGCTATTGTAATCGTCCTTTCTAAAAATGGAAGGCCGGAAGCTTTTATTCCTTTGCGATGCCCAGCCCGCTGAGCACCATATCGCTCATGCCGTCCGGCGTACAGCATTGGGTGAAGCGGACCGGCTTTCCTTCCAGCGCGGCGATGGGCTGCGGGATGGGCGCTCCGGTGAGCGCCTCCAAAGCGCGCACATTGGCAAGGTCGTCGCCACTTGCTTTCGTTTGGTCAACCGACAGCAGGACGCTGGTCGCGAATTTATAGGGATTTGCGGTAGAAGCAACAACCGTAGGCGTTTTCGTATCCTGGGTTTCCGCCAGATAATGCCGGTACACCTGTATCGCCACCGCTGTATGCGTGTCGCAAACATAGTGGGACATATTGTAGATTTCATGAATGGCCCCGCATGTCTGTGCATCGTCGCAGAAGCCCGCGTAAAAGATCTCCTGCAACTGTTTCAAAATCTCCGGCTCTACCTCATACCGTCCGGTCTCGGAGAGCTGCTGCATCCAGCCCGCCACGCGCTCGCTGTCGCGCCCCGTGAGGTCATACAGCAGGCGCTCCAGATTGCTGGATACCAGGATATCCATGGACGGCGAAATCGTTGTGAAGAACTGGCGGTTGCGGTCATACACGCCTGTGCGCAAGAACTCCGTCAGCACATTGTTCGCGTTGGAGGCACAGATCAACTTATGGACCGGCAGTCCCATCTTCTTCGCATAATATGCGGCCAAAATATTGCCAAAGTTGCCCGTCGGCACGACAATATTGATTTCCTGCCCCAGCTGCACCTTTCCCACTTTCAGGAGATCGCTGTACGCGGAGAAATAGTAGACAATCTGCGGAAGAAGGCGTCCCCAGTTGATGGAATTCGCACTGGAAAACATCATGCCATTTTCCGCTAGGGTTTCCTTCATCGCCGGATCGGTAAAGATGCGCTTCACGCCGGTCTGTGCATCGTCGAAATTGCCCTCGATGGCGCACACAGCGACGTTTTCACCCTCCTGGGTGGTCATCTGGGTCTTCTGCATCGCGCTCACACCGTTCTGCGGATAGAACACCATGATCTTTGTCCCCGCCACATCGCGGAAGCCCTCCAAAGCCGCCTTGCCGGTATCGCCGGAGGTCGCCACCAGGATCACCGCCGTCTTATCCGAGTGGATTTTTTGCAGGGATTTCGTCAACAGGTGCGGCAGAAGTTGGAGCGCCATGTCCTTAAACGCACAAGTCGGCCCGTGCCAAAGCTCCAAGAGATGCACGGGGGCCGGACAATTCGGCAGCTCCACCAGGGGCGCAGGATGCCCTCCGGAAAATTTCTCTCCACCATAGGCCTTCTTCACACATTCGCGAATTTCCTCCGGGGTAAAATCCGTCAGGAAATCTCCGAGAATCCGCTCTGCACGGTCGAGGTATGTGCCGTCCTTCATCCCCTCCAGCACGGAGGAATCGTACTGCGGCAGGCTTTCTGGCACAAAAAGGCCCCCATCCTCGCTGATTCCCTGCGCAATGGCCTGCGCCGCGGAGACATGCTCGGCGCTATTCCTTGTGCATTGATAGTTCATGTTGTTTCCTCCTTCTGTTTTCCGCCGTCCCAAAGCGCGTTTGAAAGCCCCCAGCGGATGCGGGAACGCTTGAAGATTTTCAGCCGCGCTTTTGTCGCCGTTCTATTTTATAATAGAAATGTACAGTTGTCAAAGAGAAGTGAAAAAACGGTATGCATTGTCAAAAAAAATTGCCTGGACGAGCGATTCCGGGTAATTATGCCGCAACATACAGTCCCCCAGTGCCTCCACGGACTCGACCCCCGTCATGCCGTCCGGAAGGTCCGTTCCATCAAAATCCCCTCCGAGAGCAACCGTCTTTTCGCCGCCCAAAGAAAGAAAGTGCTCGATGTGCCGCAAGAGGTCGTCCACACCGGCTTCCCAAGAGTCGTCCAGAAAGCGGCGCACAAAGGTCACACCGACCACGCCGCCCCGGTCCCGGACCGCGCAAAATTGGCTGTCCGTCAGGTTGCGCGGATTGTTACAGAGCGCGCGGGCATTGGAATGCGTGGCCAGGAACGGCCTTTGGGCCCTTTCTGCCACCTCCCAAAAGAGCGGTTCGCCCGCATGGGATACATCCACCGCGATGCGGTTCCGTTCCAGCTCCCGCACAACCTCCCGGCCGAACGGCGTCAGCCCCTTGGGATGGGCCACTTCCGCGCCGTCCCCGATCTCGCAGGAGGCGTTCCAGGTGAGCGTGACCGCTTTGACGCCGCACTCCTTGAGCCGGTCCACACGCTCGAGCCGGCCGCCGAGCGCCGCGCCGCCCTCCACGGTAAAAATTGCGCCGCACTTTTCCGTCCGCGCCGCCTCCTGGAAATCCTCCTCATCCCGGCAGATCTTGAGCTTATCGCCGTGCAGAGTCTCTTGGCGCAAGAGTTCCCCATACACCGCTTCAAAGTAGCGGTAAGCCGCCTCCCCGCGCAGCTCGTCGGGAATCCATGCGGCAAAACACTGAAGCCAAGGGTGGTATGCTGCACCGCGCTTTAAGCAAAGGTGCAGGTCGTTGTCCCAGAGGTCCTTTTTCTGTTTCCAACACTCCGCAATGGTGTCGCAGTGCAGGTCAAAATAGTTCATAGCCGCCTCCATCAAATGCATCTTCGAGGTATTCCACGGACGGTTCCCCCTGCCCGACGACAACCGCCGCCACATCGAAGCGCGGTTGCAGATCCAGTTCATGCGCCTGCAAATAATCCAGCGCCGTGCGTATGAGCCGTTTCCGCTTGCCCGGCGTCACGGCTTCCAGCGGGCCGGCGATCGAATCCGCCGAGCGGGTTTTGACCTCTACAAAGACAATATACGGACCGTCCACGGCAATCATGTCTATTTCCCCATACCGGCTGTGGTAGTTCCGCTCCAAGATCTCCCAGCCCTTCTTTTGCAGATACCAGGCGACCCATTCTTCGCCAAACGCACCACTGTTCAAAGGGATTCCCCCAGAATCTTTTTCAAAAAGGAACGCCGGTGGATGGGGCACGGCCCATATTGCTGTAAGAGCTCCCGGTGCAGCTTCGTCCCATACCCTTTGTGTTTGGCAAACTGATACTCCGGATAGAGCTTGTCCAGCTCCAGCATCAGACGGTCCCTGCTCACTTTCGCCAAGATGGATGCGGCCGCAATGTTGGCGGAACAGGCATCCCCTTTCACGATCGTCTCCCCCGGGATATCCAGGGGCGGCATGCGGTTGCCATCGATCAAGGCATAATCCGGGCGGACAGAAAGCCCCTCGCAGGCACGGCGCATTGCCAAAAAGGTCGCTTGGAGGATGTTGATCTCATCGATCTCCTGCTCTGTGGCAAATGCGATGGAGGTACTGATCGCCGTTTCCTGGATGACGTCAAAGAGCTGCTCCCTCTTTTTTTCGCTCAATTTCTTGGAATCGTTGAGTCCTTCGATCTGCACGCCCACGGGCAAAAGAACAGCGGCAGCGAACACCGGGCCGGCCAAAGGGCCGCGTCCCGCTTCGTCGATGCCGCATACCTGTACAAATCCCCGTTGGCGCGCCGCCGACTCGTGTGCAAACCAGTCGATCTGTTCCATACGCACCTCATTTTCCCGCCGGGGCAGGGGCTGCCTCCAGCGTAATACGCCCCATCTTTGCGCCGCGGAATTCATCCAACACCGCAATGGAGGCGCGCTCTGTGTCAATCTCGCCGCCGGAAATCAGCATTCCGCGCTTTTTTCCGATCCATTCCAAAATCTCATATCCTTTTAATTCGGAAAGGTCAATGTCCCCGAGCTTATACCGCTGCTTGACCGCATCCGCATAGCGGTCCCGCAGGACCTCCAACAGCCGCGAAGCCAAATGCTCGGTGTCGACCACCTCGTCCTTGACGGCGCCGGTAAAAGCCAGGTGTTCCCCGACCTCCTTGTCCTCGAATTTCGGCCAGAGTACGCCGGGGGTGTCCAAGAGCTCAAAACCTTTTGCAATCGAAAACCACTGGTTAGAGCGTGTAACGCCCGGACGATCCTCGACGTTCGCCTTGCCACCCTTGGAAAGGCGGTTGATCAACGAGCTTTTCCCCACGTTCGGGATGCCCACCACCATCACGCGGATCTGACGGCACACCATGCCCTTTGCTTGCCATGCGGCGATGCGGTCCTTCAAGACCTCTTTCACCAGCGGGATGAATCCGTTCAATCCTTTGTTGGTTTTGCAGTCGATGGCGATCGCGGGGATCCCCTGCGCCTTATAATACGCGATCCAGCGGGCGGTCTGCGCCGGGTCCGCCATGTCGCACTTGTTCATCAAAATGACGCGCGGCTTCGATTGGATCAGCTTGTCGAGGACCGGGTTCCGGCTGCTGACCGGAATGCGCGCGTCGATGATCTCGGCCACCGCGTCCACCAGCTTTAGGCTCTTTTCAATCTGCCGCTTGGTCCGCGTCATATGGCCCGGAAACCATTGAATGGACTGTGCTTCGCTCATACGATCCCTCCTGTCGTGTTTCTATAGAATCTTTCCAAAACGGCTAAAGGGAAATACCACGAATTCCGCCTTGCCCAGCACATACCGCTCGTCGATCATCCCCACCGCACTGCTGCGGCTGTCGTTGGACACCGCCCGGTTATCCCCCAGCACAAAGAGATGCCCCGGCGGGACCGTCAGCGGATAGGTATAGTCGGACGGCTGCGTGGTGATGCCGTTCTCAATATATGCGCTTTCATCCAGAGCTTGTCCATCCACATAGACCGTTCCGGTTTCAAAGTCGATGTCCACCGTCTGGTTTTCCAAGGCGATCACACGCTTGATGATCGGCTCCTGGAGCTTTGCCGTATGGGTGATTACCACCACATCCCCCTGCTTTGGCTGGTAGAAATAGCTCGTCAACAAGACGCGGTCGTTGCTCTGTAAGGTCGGCAGCATGGAAGGCCCGCTCACATTGACGATGCGAAACAGCAGGGTGAACAGAAGCACCACTACGATCAGCGAAGAGATCAACGCCTCCAGCCATTCATAGCAGTGCGCCACAAAACGTTTCACCGGCTGGACTGCATGGCGCGGCCCGCCGGTATATTCCATCTTTTCCCTCTCATTCAACAGGGACCAGAGCTCCTTTTTTCATCACGAAACCCATCCGAATTCGGAGAACGGCTGATAGATCATCTGTACCTTTCCGATGATACAGCGCTGGTCGATCATCCCGACCTCGGAATCGCGGCTGTCTTTGGAGACCGTGCGGTTGTCCCCCAACACAAAGACATGGCCTTCCGGAACGGTCTGGGGAAACTCCACATCATACTGATCCCGTGTGATGCCGTTCTCGATGTATGCGCTCTCATCGAGCTGCTGGCCGTCCACATAGACATAGCCGTTGTCAAAATCGATGTCCACAGTCTGGCCCTCCATGGCGATGATGCGCTTGACGATCACCTCGTCGAGCTGCGTACCGGAACCATCCACAACGACAATGTCGCCCGCCTGGGGGGTATAGCCGACGCAGGACACCCATACCTTATATTGGTCCATCAGGGTGGGCTCCATCGACGGACCCGAGACGGTAATGCTACGGATTACAAATGTAAAAAATACCATAATGAGGATCAGGGCGGGGATAATCGCCTCCATCCACTCATAACAGCTTTTGACAACACCTTTTTGCGGGTCTTGTGCAACCGCAGCGTCATCCTCTCTGGGGGAAAGATTCTGTTGCTCCATAGCCAAATCCACCTGCTTTCTCAACTGCACGGAAGACATTCCTCCCCGTGCGATAAACAAAAAAGGGACATCACATGTCCCTTTTTCCATCGAATGCTTATCTGATTTGTTCCTTGACCTTCGCGGCCTTGCCGACTCTGTCGCGCAGGAAGTACAGCTTTGCACGGCGTACACGGCCCTTACGAACGATCTTAATACCCTTGACGTTCGGGGAATGCAGTGGGAACACTCTCTCCACGCCGACGCCATAGGAAACGCGGCGAACCGTAAACGTTTCGGAGATGCCGGAACCCTTGCGGGCGATCACAGTGCCCTCAAACACCTGAATTCTCTCGCGGTCACCTTCGCGGATGTTAACATCAATGCGGATGGTGTCGCCAACCTCGAACTGGGGAATTTCCGTCTTTACGGAATCCTGAGCAATCAATTTCAATGCGTCCATGTGTATCCTCCTAAATTTTTCAGACATTCATACCGGTGTGATCCGGCAGAGGACTGTCCGCTTCAATGTCGCGGAATCATCCGGGCACTGAACCCCACCGAAAGAGTGCGGCGGTTTCCAAATGCCTATATATCATACCACAATCCGCCAAAACGTGCAAGGATTTTTTCCGCTTTTTCGCATCTTCGCGAGATTTATTATTGACTTGTGCAAAGGTCAACAACCTTCGCCAAGTCAATTTTTTTATGTGGGGGTCCCGGTTA
>NZ_JADMOD010000017.1:0-63677 GCF_015558525.1 Anaeromassilibacillus sp. D41t1_190614_C2
AAACGCTGGGCGTGGGCATAGCCCAGGACGCGATCAGCAACATCGAAGCCGGCCGACGGCTGGTCATGGACTACGAATAATGAGGTGTGATAGCGATAGCGGCAAAAAGCTAATAAAATCAATGGTTTTGCGGACAGCGGATAGACAGGGAATGTGTTAAAAACTGAATACGCACACAAACGGCGTTACCTTAACCCCTTTGGGGGAGAAAGTAACGCCGTTTTTTTATGCCCGCAGGAAAGGAGGTGCAGCCGGAATGTATTTCACAAAGGGCAAGCAGCGGGCGTTTGAATTGCTCATGCAGCAGAAGCCGGGATTTGACCGCTATCAATCCGGTTGTGCCGGAGATGATGAAGATTGCGGCACTTGCCGTTTCTACCGCCCCGGGTGGAAATATGAGTTTTGCGTTTTCAAAGAGTGTCCCTATTGCCCCGGCAAAAGGACGCGGAAAACGCACGCCAGCATGGACAAATAGACGGGCAAAAGCCCTTGTGCCATGCGGCTTTGCAGACGCGAAAACGGCAAAGGGCATATTGCAATACCAAAACAGCCGAAAACGGCTTTCTAATTGTCCACGCATACCAAGAGAGGAAGTGAGGAAATATGGCAGTTTTCAGAGTGGAGCGAAATACGGGATATACCGTTATGAGCAACCACCACTTGCGAAACAAGGAATTGTCCTTAAAGGCAAAGGGCTTGTTGTCGCAAATGCTTTCGCTGCCCGAAGATTGGGATTATACCCTTGCGGGCTTATCCCATATCAACCGGGAGAAGATCGACGCAATCCGCGAAGCGGTAAAGGAACTCGAAAAAGCCGGATATATCGTGCGCAGCCGGGAGCGCGACGAAAAGGGACGCTTGCGGGGCGCAGATTACGTCATATACGAGCAGCCGCAGCCGCGAGAGCCGGAAGCAGCTACCAGCGGCGGACAGCCGCCTATATTGGATTTACCTACATTGGAAAATCCAACATTGGATAATCCAACGTTGGAAAAACCTACGCAGGAAAAACCTACGTTGGAAAATCCAACGCAATTAAATAAAGATATATTAAGTAAAGAACAATCAATTACTGATTTATCAAGTACCGATTCCATTCCTTTCCATTCCCTAAACCCCTTGCCCTTTGCGCATGGCGAAGCGGCTACGCCGCCGGAAAGGAAAAGAACGGAAGCGAAAAGCAATAGCGCAGTAGAGATTTACAGGGAGATTATCAAGGACAATATCGAATACGACCATCTCATTCAAAACTGCAAAATTGACAAAGACCGTTTGGACGAGATTGTTGACCTTATGCTGGAAACCGTCTGCACAGCCCGAAAGACAATCCGTATTGCCGGGGACGACTACCCCGCCGAATTGGTGAAATCCAAGTTTTTGAAGCTGAACAGCAGCCATATTGAGTTTGTTTTGGATTGCATGAGGGAGAACACAACCAAAGTGCGCAACATCAAGCAGTATCTAAAAGCGGTGCTGTTCAACGCGCCGAGTACCATTGACAGCTACTATACCGCCCTTGTCAATCACGACTTATACGGCGGCGAATGAGCATAGCCGCACTTTACCGGGAAAGGAGTTGATACCTTGCAGGAGGAAGTAACCCAAAAAACGATTGCCCTATACGTCAAAGTGGGAAAAGGCGCGGCGCGGCTTACCGAACAGGCGTTACAGAAAGCAATCCAAAAGTTTTTGGAGCAGAAAAGCAAACCCGCGCATGGGAAACAGACCATGCGGCAGCTTATGAAGCAGAACGCGGGTGTTTCCAACATCGAGATCACCGACAGCAATATTAAAGCCTTTGAGAGTACGGCGAAGAAATACAACATAGATTTTTCGCTAAAAAAGGTTAAGGGCGAGCAGACCCGTTACCTTGTGTTTTTCAAAGGCCGGGACGCGGACGTTATGACCGCAGCGTTTCAAGAGTTTTCCGCAAAGAAGCTGAACCGGGAGAAAAAGCCCTCTATCCGCAAAGCCCTTGCCGCTGCAAAGGACAAGGCGAAGCAGCTTAACGCCGCCCGCGACAAGGTAAAGAAAATGGACAGGGGGCGCGAGATATGAAGCAGATCAACTACAAAAAGCTGATACTTCCGAATATCCCCTATGTGTTCTTTGTCTATCTCTTTGATAAAGTCGGACAGGCGGTGCGGCTTGCCCCCGGCGCGGATATTTCTGCAAAGATACTGAATATCACACAAGGATTTTCCGCAGCCTTTGAAAACGCCTTGCCGAGCGTTTACCCGTTGGATTTGCTTGTCGGCATTGTCGGTGCGGTGATTATCCGCTTGATAGTCTATGTCAAAGGGAAAAACGCGAAGAAATACCGCAAGGGCGCGGAGTACGGCTCTGCCCGATGGGGAAACGCCGAAGATATAAAGCCCTACATAGACCCGGATTTCCAAAACAACATCATTTTGACGCAGACGGAACGGCTTACCATGAACAGCCGCCCGAAGCAGCCGAAGTACGCGAGAAATAAGAACGTCGTCGTGATCGGCGGCAGCGGCAGCGGAAAAACAAGATTTTTTGTCAAACCTAATCTAATGCAGCTTCATTCCTCTTACGTCTTAACCGACCCGAAAGGTACGGTTTTGATTGAGTGCGGGAAGCTGCTGCAACGGGCGGGCTACCGCATTAAGGTACTGAATACGATTAACTTCAAAAAATCTATGCACTACAACCCCTTTGTGTATATCCGCAGCGAGAAAGATATTTTGAAGCTGGTAAATACGTTGATAGCGAATACCAAAGGTGAGGGAGAAAAAAGCGCGGAGGATTTTTGGGTAAGTGCGACTCGTTCGCAGGCGGTAAAAAGTCTGCGCACGGGCAACGGTTTTCCGTTGTTCGGAGAACTGATAGTTTGATAGGTGGAATGACGGGGTAACGCCCTGAAACGCCTACCCTTGATGGGCGTGCATTAGCTGTAATGGCTTTTGTACGAAGCCCCATGACAAAGGCTGAGAGTAACCGTAACCACTGCCAAAAGTGGTCGAAAGCGGTCTGGCGGCAGACTGTGTTACCTATAGGCCGAGGGTCTATAAGATACCTATGGTTAGAATGTTCGCTTTGGCGGGCGGACTGACGAACCTGCGAATGTACAGGTCTAAAAGAAGACCACGCAGAAAGCCGGGGTGCCATAAGAAAGTAATTGTGTTTTAGAGGGAATGGCATGGCCTTTCGGGGTCATGCCGTTTCCTCTTTCATCAGTTCATTCAGCGGGATAAAGCCCACAAGGTCATAAACGATGCGGATATTCTGCCGCCGCTTGCCACTGCTCTTGTCCGGGGCCTCAATGTAGATGGCCTTCACCAGCTCCCGCAGCGCGTAGGGGGTCAGCTCCCGCTCACCGGCGTACTTGTGTACCCGCTGAATAAACTGCTCTAAATTTTCAAGCTGTCGTTCCTGTACTTCGATTTCCTTCTCTAAGGTCTGCGCCTCCGCTTGCAGAGCCGCCTGCTCGTCCTCATAGGCCGCGCTCATGGTGGCATACCGCTGGTCGCTCACCTTACCGCTCACATTGTCCTCGTAAAGCCGCATGAACAGCCGGTCAAGCTCCGCCAGCCGCTTCTCGTCCTGCGCCAGCTTCTTCCGCCGTACCCGGATGGCCTCGCCGGTGGACAGCTTCAGGCGTTCCTCCATCACCGCCCGGAAGTGGGCCTCGTAGCGGCTCACATAGGAGATCACCGCCTCCATGTGCCGCCATACCAATTCCTCCAGCACCACCGCCCGGATGAAGTGGGCCGAACAGCTCCCGGTGTTGCTCCGGTAGTTGGCGCATACAAAGTGGTCTTGCCGCCTCTCAAAATAATTCGTGGTGCAGTAACGCATTTTCGCCCCGCAGTCGGCGCAGTAGACAAGGCCGGAGAATATACTGCTCTTGCCGGTTTTCGTCCGCCGGTGCCGCTGCTGGCGTATCTCCTGCACCTTGTCAAAGACTTCTGCCTCGATGATGGCCGGGTGGGTGTTGTAGAAGATGGCCTGCCTGTCCTCCGGGCTGTGCCGCTGCTTCTTGTCCCAGATAGAGTTGGTGTAGGTCTTGAAATTGACGGTGCAGCCCGTGTACTCCCGCCGCTCCAAAATGTGGACAACGGTGTTTGTATTCCAGTGGTACGGGTCGGCCCCCTCCTTGTTGGGGGTCTTGCGGCCCTGCCGCTGCTTGTAGGCCGTGGGGGTGAGTACCCTCGCTTCCGTCAGCGCCCTGGCGATCTGCATCGGCCCCCGCCCCTCCATGCAGAGGGTGAAGATACGCTTGACCACCTGTGCCGCTTCCTCGTCCACAAGCCAGCCCTTCGGGGTGTCGGGGTCTTTCTTGTAGCCGTAGGGGATATTCGTTGTCAGCGGCTCCCCGCGCTCCCCCTTGGCCTTGTTCACCGCCCGGATCTTCCGGCTGGTGTCCCGCGCGTAAAACTCGTTGAACCAGTTTTTGATTCCGGCAAAGTCGTTGTCCACGCTGTTAGGGTCGATGGTGTCGTAGTTGTCGTTGATGGCGATAAACCGCACGCCATACTTGGCAAAGGTGATGTTGGTGTACATCCCCGTCAGGGCGGAATTGCGGCCAAACCGGGACAGGTCTTTGACGATACACACGGCCACATGGCCGGCCTCGATCTCGTCCAGCATTTTCTGAAAGCCGGGCCGCTGGAAGCTCGTCCCGCTGTAACCGTCATCCACGAAAAACACGGGGTTGGGGAAGCGGTGATCCCTCGCGTACTGCTCCAAAATGCGCTTTTGATTCGATATGGAATTACTCTCGCCCTCGTTGGCGTCCTCCTGTGACAAGCGGCAGTAAAGTGCTGTGATTTTATCAGTTGCCCGTAACATTTCTGTTTCCTCCTTTATGGGGGCAACTGTCCGTACAGGATCGGGTGCCTTTATTATATCAGCTTTTGGGGCGTTTGTCATGCCTGTCCCTCCATTTCTCCGGCGTTTTGCTCCATAATGCGCTTTAATTTTCTGTCCAGCGTTTCCGTCCCCTCATAGCTGCCTGTGACGGAGTAAACGGTGCCGCCGATCTCCCGCTGCAAGGTAAGCTCCGGCAGCCAGAAGGCGGAAAGGTTTTTGACGCGGATATGGCCCTCCGCGTCAAACCAGAAGCGGCGGGGCTGGCCCTCCGGGGCAGGCTCCGGCTTGGCGTAGGGGTCGGGGTTGGAGAAGCGGTATTCGTCCGGGGCGGCGGCCTCCTGTTCGGCATAGGCCCGGATTTCCTCTAATTCCTCCGGGGTAAATTCCTTGTGTTCCTTGTTGTTCATGGTCTGCGCTCCTTTCATTTTTTGCATGAGAAAGGCGCGGCCTGCTGGCCGTGCCTAATTTACCCTTGCATTCCAAGTACAATCCATTCATCGACAATATCCCAAAAGTTTATATCATATTCGGGCTGTCGATTGCTAAACCACAATGTTGCCTTACAACTATCACAATCAGACAAATCCACTGCAACATATCCGCCCATTCCAGAACCAAATATTCCAAAAGTAGTTGGCAGGTAAATTTTCAATGGCTGTTTCAAATCATCAAGAATACCCCATTCTTCATCATCAAATACAACGATATCATTGGATTCTAACAATCCCATTCCTCCGCTTGCATAGTAAAAGAAGCCGTTATGAAGTTCTTGATAAAACTTGACAATGCTGCTTGGAAGGTTGTCCAATTTAGATTGTAGTTTACTGGGGAAGTGTGTGGTATTGCAATTTCCACCCTCATAATATAACACTTTTTTATTAGACGAGAGTATACTATATAAAATAGAGTATTTTCCTTGATATTTAATTAGATTTACATCAAGTAAATTTTCTTCTAAATACAGAATAGTATTTCTTAACTCATTTGCAAACAAGGCTTTCCAGCACTTGATTGTTACAGCAATCCTTTCCTCTTTTTTGTTTATACAGAAAATTTTCTTCCATGACTCCGGGATTTCTATGATATTTTCAACTTTAGATGAGATTAACTCTACATCTCTATGGTATTTTTTTAGATAAGACAATTTGTCCTCAAATGTCTTATCATTCTTGCTATCTTTTAGTTTATCAAAAATTCCCATGTAAACGCCCCTCTCCATTTCCTGCCCCACCTTTGGGACACTTTGTCCCAGCAGGGGCGGCCCGTCAAAAATCAATTCCATTGTACCATCCCCGGCGGGAAATGGGAAGTCCCTTACCGCTCCATATCCCTGTCCCGGCGCAGGGTGTGGGCCTGCTCCTGCCGCCGCCGGGCGGCGTCCACGGTGGATTTCACTTGGTACAGCTTCATCAAATCCTCCCGGATGGGCCTGTACTTGGCGTAGTCCTCTTGATACGCCTGTTGCAGCTTCCCCCGCTCTGCCCGCCACTTGGACAGGGGCAGCTTGCCCTCCGGGGTGAAGTGGGGTTCCAGCTTGCGGCGGGCCATATAAAACTGCCGCAGCTCCCCCTCATGGGCGGCCTTGAATTTCTCCCGCTGGCCTTTGCGGTGGATGGCGTTGAGCTGGGTGTGGATGGGTTTCAGTTCCCGGAAGCGTTCCGCCTGTTCCAGCAGGCCGTCCAGTTCCCTCATGCGGGTCTGCCTGCTGTCCATGCTTGCCTTTAGTTCCTCAATCCGCTCGTTGTGGGAAATGACGCGGGCCTCCAAATCCTCCACGGTGTAGAGCTTCTGCCCGGTCAGGTAGTTCACGGTGTCGGCAAACTTTTGGAGATTGCCCACCTTGCCCTTATTGCTCCACGCGCCCGCGTTCCGCGTGCCGTAGTAGGCGGATAACAGGTCGGCAAGGGTGGGGGCCTGGGGCTGGGAAAGTTCCTCCCGCACCTCCTTGAGCCAGCCGAACAGGGCCTTGATTTTCTGCTTCAAGTCTTTCAAGAGTGCGTTGGTGGCCTTGATCCAGCGGTTGAGTTCCCCCTTGTCGGTGGCGATCCCCCGCGCCTCCATCTGGCGCACCGCTGGCCCCTCATGGACGGTGGGCAATAGGTCTAAACCTTGCCGCAGATAGGAGCGGTGGTCGATCCGGCAGGGCAGGCCCTTCTCGGCAAACTTGGCGTTGCACATCTTGGCCCATGCCTCCCGCCACGCTTCCAGCGTTTCCGGGCGGCCCCAGTCGGTGGTGGGCACCGCGTCAAAGAGGGGCTTGCCTTTCTCGTCCAAAATGCGGTTCCCGTCCCCGTCCAGCCGGTAGACGCGCCGCTGCTTATAGCCCCATTTGCCGCTTTCCAGAATGGGCCGGATGGGGCAGAGGACATGGAAGTGGGGGTTGGGGATGCCCCCGTCCTCCTTGTCGGGCTGGTGTACGGCGAAGTCCACCACCATGCCCCGGCTGACAAACTGCTCCAACAAAAACTGCCTTGCAAGGGCGATGTTTTCTTCCAGCGAAAACTCGTTCTGCAAGGCAATATCGAAGCTGTACGCAAGCTGAGCGTCCTTGCCGCACTCGGCGGCTTCCAGCGCGTTCCACAGGGTCTGCCGGTCTTGGTAGGCGGGCGGGGCCTGCGGGGGCAGGAGAATGTGGGAGCAGATCACGCCGCCCTTGTGGGTGTAGTCGCTGTACTCGCCGTAGCGTTCACTGTAAAGCCGCTCCCCGGCGCGGTAGGCGGCGGACGCGATGGCAGACTGTCCGGCGCTGCGCTGCACCTGCGTGACCGTCAAATGAAACAGGGCCATTTACTCGCCCTCCCGCTGGGCGGCGGCCTGGACAGCGGCCCGCACCTCCGGCATGGAGAAAATCTGCTCGGCAAGGGAATAGAAGCCCTGCTCGGACATGGGCTTGACCTCCGGGGCCACGCTCTCCACGGCGGCCCCTCTGGTAATCAGGCGGTGGGCGCGTTTCTGCCGCTCCCCCTTCTCATAGTATTTCTTCCGCTGCTCCAACCGCTGTACCCGGTGCTGGTACTGTTGCAGCTTGGCCTCGTTCTCGGCGTACTCCTGCCGGAGCTGTTCCAACTCTTTGCTCATGGTCGTTGACCTCCTTCAACTGAAAAATGGGTGAAAAAATGACCGTCCTCCGGGGTGTTCCCGGTGAGCGGCCAGGGTGTCGGTGTTCGGTTATCAGGCCCTCGGAAGGGGGACAGACGCCGGGGCGGGTGTCCCCCTTCCGGGGGCGGGCGGGGTAAGCGGCGTAAGCCGCGCAAGGGGCGCAGCCCCTTGGACGGAGCGTAGCGACGCAAAAACGGCAGATTGCTCCATCTGGCAATCCGCCGTTCCGCCTCGCAGAGCGCACAAATACATGGCCGTCAGGCCATGTATAGAAGTGCGCCCTTAGTTCCTAAAGGGTTTTCAGTTACATCCTCATAGTGCTGTTATAACATCAATTCCGATTCCATTGACGAGAAAATCTGTGAGTGTGTCTGCTATTTTATACGCATATTCAAAACCTAAGCTGCCTGCTTCCACAAAATATACGCCAAATCCATCGTTGCCAAATCCATAAAAATAAACCATATCGCCTAAATCATCACCAATAAACCAAACCTTACTGATAAAGTCTTCTTTCATAGGATGTGCAAACTCATTTTGCATACCTAAGGCCCTGTTTGCTGACCAAAGACAAATAGGTATGCTTCCAATATCTTCATCATCGCTTTCAATTTCAAATTCTATACTGCCAATATTTCCAGTACCAGAAATACAACTTAAAAATTCATAATAATCAGCAGGTAGTTGTATCGGTGCCTTTTCAACAATTTGTTTAATTATTTCTTTTCCACCCGGATATACTTCATCTTTATCAAACTTTAATTGTTTATTGATGTTGTCAATAATGCTCACTCACTTACCTTCTTTCAAGTGCAAGACTATTTCTTAGGCTGCTTTCAAAAATGTTCCCTCGCAAACTTCCTCGCCGCCTCCCGGCGTTCCGCGCTGTATGGCGCGGTCAGTCGGAAACAGAAGCGGCCCTTGTCGATCTCAAAGGTCTTGCAGCCCCAGCCGTCGTCGTCCACCTCCTGACAATGCTCCGGCCAGCGGCGGGCGTAGGCTCCCAGCCGGTTCTTCAAGTCCGTGTTGTGGGTGCTGACGGTGATCCGGGGGCCTTGCTCGTCAAACTCAATTATAGTCGTTTTCTGGCTTTTCTTCAATCCTGTTTTCATGTCCTCCGCTCCTTTCCCTTAATTTTTGCCCCGTCACGCGAGAGGGGCCTTTTTCGCCTCTTTTTCCCGGCTCTTGACTTGGGAAAAACGGCGTTTTCGCGTTCAAAATGGCCCAGACGGGTCACAGTCCGTTCCGGGCCGCTGTTATCGCCTGATTTTCGTTTTTTACGGCTCTTGACCGGGATTGCCGCCCCTGTTGGTGTGGCGGTGCAGATAGGCGATCAAGTCCTGCTTCATCACCAGCTTGCGCCCGCCGATTTTCAGCGTGGGAAAGTCCGGCGCGTTCATCAGGTTGTAGGCCCCGGCTCTGGACAGGTGGAGCGCGGCGGCCAGCTCCCGCACATTCATCACATCGGGAAACGCTGCAAAAAGTTCCGGCATTTGTCCTCCTTTCCGGCCCGTGAAAAAGCGGCGGCCCCCGTCCCCGGCGGCTGCCGCTCCATGCGCCTTATTTGCTGTCGTGCCTGTCTAAATACTGCTGATATTCGGACAGTACAAAGTCCTCGTATGCCCCCGCGATCTTGGCGATCCGCTTGTGTACCGCGCTGGCGGTCTTGTAGCCCACCCTGTCCGCGATCTCCTGCTCGGTATAGCCCTCCATGCGGAGCTTCAATATCTCCTTGTCGGTGTCGCTGATATGCTCCGCCGCGAAGGTGTCAATCTGCATTTGGGACAGGACGGAGTTCTCAAAGTCCGCCCGCGGGTCTGCCACCTGGGAAAGCTCGCCGCCGCTCTCCATCAGTTCCTCTAACGAGATGGCCTTGCCGGAGCGGTCGTGGTGCCATTTCCGCAAAAAGTCCTTCTTGACGGTGCTGCCCCGGCTGTCGTAGTCCTCCACCGCCCGGTTCTCCCACATCGCGTCAATGACTGGCTGCCAGTTCTGCTCCGCGATCACCATGTCGGTCAGGTTCCCCACAAGGTTGCTGAATTGCTGGTAGGTCAGCCACGGCACCTCCATCCCCGGCGGCATATTGTACAGGCTCTGGAAGGAAAGGCCGTTTTGCTCAAACTTCATACGGAGATAGGGGATGATGGCGTAGGACAGCCGCCACAGGGGGGAGTGGCCCGCGTATTGCTCCCGGTCGCCGGGAATGTCCCGGTAGTTCCCTCTGCGGTCTTTTACCTGAAAGAATTGCCACGCCGTCCAGGAATAGCAGTCCCACACCAGCAGCTTAAACATATCGTGCCGGATGATGGGGTCGTATTTGTCCGTCCGAAGCACCTCATAGGGGCTGCGGGGCAGGGTAAGGGCGGGCTTCCATTTCCCCGCCAGCTCCACCGGCAGGCTGTAAAACAGGGTCAGCCACGATTTATCATCGTCCTGCGGTATCTCGATGATCTCTCCGGGCAGCACCACAAGGAAACCTTTGGGGCCGTTTTGCTGTGCCATGCGCGTCACCTCCGTTTCTGGCCCTCTATTCTATATGGCTTGGGAAGGGCCGGATTGTTCCAATGTTTCCAAACTTTTTTCAGATTTTTTGAAAAATTCCCGGATGGGAAAGGAATGGATGGGTTTACTACGATTATAGCGGAAAAGTGGAAATAAGTCCATTGTGTTTGAAACAGGCAAAAAGAGAAGCGGCACATGGATTTTTGTCCATGTGCCGCTTGCCCCCGCTCCTGCCGGACAGCCGCCATAATTTAGTTGTTCACTGTCTTATGGACTACCGGCTAAATGCGTGGGTGCGTTAAAGCGCAGTCGGTGTGGTTCAGTAGAAATTTGCCCTACGAACGACCATGCTGTGTTACAGGCACAGGCAAGCCGACAGGTCTATAGCAGGAACCTAAGGGTATGTATGTACAGATAGAACTATCGGAACGAGGAAAGGCAGCAGATTCCGCAAGGAATAGTTTGACGAAGAACAATAAGCAGACGAACTGCTGCTGAAAAGCAGTGGTCGAACCTATGATGTGCTTGCGTTATGTGAGCTACGGAGGAATGGCCACAAGTCGGTTGAGATAAACAGGCATTATTCAATCCAACATAAGGATTCGAGTAAGACCAAAAGGGTCACTTTCGTAAAAGGAGGTGATGCCTTATGCCAAAGAAAAGCAAAAATCTATGTGTAGATGATTTACGTCACGCCGAGTATTACGGTATGCAGCCAGTTTTTGACGAACTCTACCGTCGAAGTCTGGATGGAGACAACTTTACCGACCTCATGGATATAATCCTAAGCCGGGATAACATTCTTTTGGCATATCGGAACATCAAAGCAAACGGAGGAAGCTACACAGCAGGAACAGACAACAAAAACATTAGTGACATCGGGTGTTTACCGCCCGAAACAGTTGTGGAGAAAGTGAGGTTTATTGTCACAGGAAGTCATCACGGATACCGACCAAAACCGGTCAGGCGTAAAGACATTCCGAAGCCAAACGGCAAGACCCGCCCGTTGGGTATTCCTTGTATCTGGGACAGGCTGGTACAGCAATGTATCAAGCAGGTCATGGAGCCTATCTGCGAAGCGAAATTCAGCGACAATAGCTACGGCTTTCGCCCGAACCGCTCCGTAGAACACGCCATGCAGAGAACCTATACCATGCTCCAGCGAATGAATCTGCATTATGTGATTGAGTTTGATATAAAGGGCTTTTTCGATAATGTAAATCACAGTAAGCTGGTGCGGCAGATATGGGCTTTGGGAATACACGACAAACAGTTGATTTTTATTATCAAGCGGATTCTGAAAGCACCGATTAGAATGCCAGACGGCACTACCCTCATTCCAGACAAAGGCACACCGCAAGGTGGTATCATTTCACCGCTACTTGCGAATATCGTGCTGAATGAACTGGATAACTGGGTAGAGAGCCAATGGCAGAACCACCCTCTTGTAAAGGAATACGGGTATGAGAGGAAAATCAGAAACTCGATTACTTTTGACCGGAGCAAGGCATTTCTCAAAATGAGGAAAACGGGACTGAAAGAAATGTACATCGTGAGATATGCAGATGATTTCAGAATCTTCTGTCGGAATAAAGAGGACGCCTTGAGAACAAAAGAAGCTGTAACAGCGTGGATAACTGAGAGGCTAAGGCTTGAAGTATCGCCGGAGAAAACAAGGATAGTCAATGTCAGAAAACGCTATTCAGAGTTTCTCGGATTCAAGATACGGGTCAGACCAAAAAGCGGTAGGTACGCTGTGCAATCTCATATCTGTGACAAAAAGTTGGAACTGGAAAAGCAAAAGCTGGTGGAACAAGCGAAGCGGATTGCCAGACCGTCCAAAGGAAAAAGACCTTTAGACGAGATAAGGCTGTTCAATTCAATGGTTCTGGGAATACAGAATTATTTTCAGCTTGCTACCTGTATCAGTATTGATTGCAGAAAAATCCACAGGCAGGTCATGACAGTTTTAACAAATCGGCTCAATACAGAAACCGGGTGCAAACTTGTTCGAGAAGGCGGTGCAATGACCGAGAGCGAAAAGGAGCGGTTCGGTAAGTCGGCAATGGTGCGGTATGTATCAGGAATCGACCAACCTATCTACCCTATCGCATATATCAAGAACAAGATACCGATGGCAAAGAAAACAGCGGTATGCAGTTACACGGCCGACGGACGGACATTGATACACACAAACCTAAGCCTGAACTCATTTGTTCTGGCGGGTTTGAGAAATCAACCGTCTATGGGTCGAAGCACAGAACTCACAGACAGCAGGATTTCATTATTCTCTGCTCAACGTGGAAAATGTGCGCTAAGTGGAGAACTCTTTGAAAATGCGGCTGACATCGTATGCTGGCTGAAAACTCCGGCAGAATTTGGCGGCAGGGAACGCTATCAAAACATGATTTTGTTCCACAGGAGATTCCTTCCGCTTCTGCAAAGACGCCCGATGAATGAGCTGAAAGCGATAGCTGATGCTCTCAAAACAACAAAGGAACTGATGTTAAAAGTGAACAGTCTGCGTGAGCGGGCTGGTTTGTCCGCAATAGAATAATAGTATTTCATTTGGAGATTGATTAAATGCTTGTGAAAACAATCGATGGAACGCCGGATGCGGTGAAAGTCGCACGTCCGGTGTGAAGTGGGGGAAAATCCGGCGATAACTTCAAAGGATTACCTATCACTATAGGCAGAACGGCTTTTGTATTGCGCGTTGGTGGGCTACATCTGGTACGAAGCCCCCGCCGAGGAAATGAACTTTATTACCCTGTTGGAACTTATCAACGCCAGCGAAGCCCGCGAGGACGACGAGGAATATCAAAGCCCCGTCGATTTGCTGTTTGCCGACTTGGAAGAACGCGACCCCGACCATTTCGCGGTGAAGCAGTACCGAAAATATAAATTGGCGGCGGGCAAAACCGCAAAATCAATCCTCATTTCTTGCGGTGCGAGGCTCGCTCCTTTTGATATAAAGGAATTGCGCGATCTTATGTCCTACGACGAATTAGAACTTGACACGTTAGGCGACAGAAAAACAGCTTTGTTTTTGATTATGAGCGATACGGACAGCACGTTTAATTTTGTTATCGCTATGCTGCAATCGCAGTTATTTAATCTCTTGTGCGACAAGGCCGACGACGAATACGGCGGCAAGCTGCCGGTTCATGTTCGCTGCCTGTTAGACGAGTTTGCAAACATTGGACAAATCCCGCAGTTTGAAAAATTGATTGCCACAATCCGCAGCCGGGAAATCTCGGCTTCTATCATTCTGCAATCGCAGAGCCAGCTAAAAGCCATTTACAAGGACGCGGCAGAAATCATACTTGACAATGCCGACAGCACCTTGTTTTTGGGAGGGCGCGGGAAAAATGCAAAGGATATTTCGGAGAACTTGGGACGTGAAACAATCGACAGTTTCAACACTTCCGAAAATCGCGGCACGCAGGTTTCTCATGGCCTCAATTATCAGAAATTGGGAAAGGATATGCCATACTTGTTGATGAAGAGTTCAGCTGCCTTGAATTTGACATGAACAGGGACACGATCAGCTGGATTCGGAGAAAAATCGAATACAGGAGGTCGCTTATGGAACACTTGCCGAAGAAAACTTGTCAAAACGGCATCAGCTATACGCTGGTCGGTGACTATTACATTCCAGACTTGCAGTTACCGGAAGAAAACCGCCCCATTGGGGTTTGGGGGCGGATGCACAAAGCCTATCTGGAGTTGTACCACCCAGCCCGGTATAATGACCTGATTTTGTCTGGCAAACTATGGACATATCTGGTAGATCTGAATGAGCAGGCACAGAACCGGCTGGATTATATCATTATCCAGATGAAAGAAGCCGAAGGAGTCACGGAGGAACTGAAAGCTCGTGATCAGATGGCATGGGTTAGAGCAATGAATAGTATTCACAATCGGGCAGAAGAAATTGTCCGAGCAGAAATTATCTATTGTTGAGAAGAATAACATATTTCATGGTACCCCCAACAAAGGGCATCCTGCTCTGGATGCCCTTTAAGAAAATTATTTACGCCTTTTCTTTTTGCCATAATATGGCTGTGATTTTGACTTTCCCCTCATATTATTGGGGTTCTTCATCAGCTTGGATAGGCTCAGTATCCGCATAAATGCTGAGAAATCCTCGGATGCAATCTTGTCAAAGGGAATCTGCATCTGGTCACAAAACTCATGAATCACCCGTTCCTCATTACTGCCCAGCTGCATGGCACGGTCAAATTTTTCTTTAACCTCTGTAAAAGTTGGCTGGGGATCAGCGGTGGTGCGGTCGGTAATATGGGCTTGACGAATATCTTTAACGATACTGTCCAGATCATCATGAATTGTGTGGCTGAAAAAGTCGCTCTCCTGCACCTGCCCCAGCTCCAGAGTGCGGACATAGAGGTCGTTTTCCCCCGGTGCATGGCTGCGGATCACTTCCTGCCGGGTAGCTTCCAGCACCAGATTCATCTGGGCAATCCGCATATCAGCGATCCGGTCAACGAAAATCTCAATATCCGTCATCAGCCGCCGAAAATTCTCATGTGTGGCAATCTCACACAGCAGGCGGTTGTTGATTTTTCCACTGCTCAATAATGTAACCATATCATCACTCAAATGCAGGGCCTGAAGCTCTGTGTTTGGGTGATTTTTGTTTTCCGACAACCCCATCAGGTAATCGGTGGACACTCCGTAAAATTCCGCCAGCGTAGCGATGGCAAATGGGCTGATGTCCTTATAATCGTCGCTTTCATATTTGCTGAGCGCAGATTTGGAAAGCCCCGTCTGCTCAGCCAGTTGCTCCAGCGTCAGGTGCTTATCTACTACTCGTAAGTCTTTTAACCGCTCCGGGATAGACAGCTTTGTGTGCATCTACAATCCCCCTCTCGTCAGGAAAATCCTGCCGTTTTTAACCATTATACCATGATTCCATAAGCGTGGAAATATGCTGATTTCAAGCCGTTTTCCATCGTTTTGGACATACGGGAGGGGGCCTATTTTTTCGGTAAAATGAGTTTTGTCAGGAGACAAAGAACCTTGAAAATTGAATGACCGGTCTGCGTGGGATATGCTCCCTGGGGATGTAGCGCCAAGACTTCCGGCATCTGACCGGAACGAGCGTACCAACGGGAGCGATACGCTGCTGTGAGATCCAGCAGAGGAACGACACCAGAATAGCCCGGCAACTCACACAATAGAACATCATTTTTTAGGAGGTCGATTTTATGAAGTTAAGTATGAAGGAAAAGAAAGTGCTGTATGCCTTTGCCTGTCCCAACCACCACAACACGGTGACACGGCTGAAATGGCTGACTGCCCTAACCGTTGACCCGCAGGCCAAACACCGGATGCTGGAGCTGGCCCGGAAGATGGAAACGGAGATGGAAGAACGCTGGTACACTGGCTTTTATCATCAGCTCCGTGCGGAGATGGACGAGTATTGCAGCGCCAGGCGCCGCCTGCGTTTGGTAAAGGAAAACACCGACTATGAGGAGGATCTGTATGACGAAGCTGTCTAAGTATGAGAAAGAAACCATCATCAACTGGAACGAAGCAGAAAACACCGCCAGCATTTACACGTTCAATGCCGATCTGAAGCGCAGACTGGCAGAGTTCAGCCGAAAGTATCCCCAGCTGTGCCGGTTGGAGCGTAGCACCACCGAGGGCAGTGTAACCTATGTGATGGACAAGTCCCGGCTGTCTGTCCGCCTTGTCCCGCCGTACAGCGAAGAACGGTTGGCAGCTGCCAGAGAGTACGCTAAAAAACATGGTTTTCAGGTTTTGCGTACAGAAAAGGAAAGCGCCTGATTACAGGGCAAATGACTGCAAAATGCCGGGTCTGCACCCGGCATTTTCACAGTCTGTTTATTCAGGGGTATCAAGTATCCAGTACCCTAAGTTTTTGTGGAACTGCAAAATGCGCTTTGGTAAGACCTTTGCGTCCTATCAGCTGGCAAAACGAATGGAATTCAAGCGGATTCTGATTCTGACCTTCAAGCCAGCTGTGGTCAGCGCATGGCAGGAGGACTTGAACAGCCACATTGATTTTGAGGGCTGGCAGTTTATCAGCCGCAACACAGAACTGACCTATGAAACAGCGGACAAGTCCCGTCCCATCGTCTGCTTTGGCTCTTTTCAGGACTATCTGGGAGTAAATAAGGAAACCGGCGGCATCAAGGCAAAAAACGAGTGGGTACATTCCACCAACTGGGATTTGGTTATCTTTGATGAGTACCACTTCGGAGCATGGAAAGAAAACGCCAAAAAGCTGTTTGAGCAGGAGGACGAGGACAGCTACGACAGCGAGGATATGGATAAGTATGATCGTGGCAACGCCTACGATGAAACTTTCCTGCCCATCACAACCATGTATTATTTGTATCTGTCCGGTACGCCATTTCGGGCGCTGAATTCCGGTGAGTTCATCGAGGATCAGATTTACAACTGGACGTACTCAGATGAACAGCGGGCAAAGGAAAACTGGCAGGGTGACGGAAATCCCTATGCAGCACTGCCCCGTATGGTGATGATGACTTACCGCATCCCGGACAGTATCCGTCAGATCGCCATGCAGGGAGAGTTCAACGAGTTTGACCTGAATGTCTTTTTCTCTGCCAAAGGCAAAGGTGCGGAGGCTCGCTTTGTCTATGAAAATGAGGTGCAGAAGTGGCTGGATCTGATTCGGGGTGCTTATCTGGAAACCAGTGTGGATGATTTGAAACTGGGTGCCAAGAAACCAGCCATGCCGTATGCCGATGTGCGCCTGCTGAATGTGTTGCAGCATACACTCTGGTTCCTGCCCAATGTGGCATCCTGCTATGCGATGAAAAATCTGCTGATGCAGAAACAGAATACTTTCTATCATGATTACACCATCAATGTCTGTGCAGGTACAGGAGCCGGAATTGGTGCAGCAGCTTTGGAGCCAGTGCAAAAATCCATGCGTGACCCGTTGGAAAGCAAGACGATCACCCTCTCCTGCGGCAAGCTGACAACGGGTGTTACAGTCAAGCCGTGGACAGGTATTTTTATGCTACGGAATCTGTCCAGCCCGGAAACCTATTTTCAGGCAGCGTTCCGGGTGCAGAGTCCATGGGAGATCACGACCGATGGCGGCAAAAAGGAAATTGTCAAGCAGGAATGTTATGTGTTTGACTTTGCTCTTGACCGGGCACTCAAGCAGATTTCCGATTACAGTTGCCGTCTGAACATTGACGAAGGAAATCCGGAAAAGAAGGTGGCGGAGTTTATCAATTTTCTGCCGGTCATTGCCTATGATGGCAGCACCATGCGGCAGATTGATGCAGGCGAGGTTCTGGACATTGCTATGGCAGGCACATCAGCCACCTTGCTTGCCAAACGCTGGGAAAGTGCGCTGCTTGTCAATGTGGACAACGATACTCTTTCCCGTTTGATGGCAAATCCGGCAGCGATGGATGCTCTGATGAAAATTGAGGGCTTCCGTAGTCTGAACGAGGATATAAAGACCATTATCAACAAGTCCGAAGCCGTAAAAAAGGCAAAGAAAGAGGGTACAGAAAAACTCACACCAAAAGAGAAAAAGGAGCTGAGCGAGGAAGAAAAAGAGTATAAATCCAAACGCAAACAGATTCAGGAGAAGCTGATTAAGTTCGCCACCCGCATTCCGGTTTTCATGTATCTGACCGATTACCGGGAACGATGCCTCAAGGATGTTATCACACAGCTGGAGCCGGGGCTTTTTAAGAAAGTAACGGGTCTGGATGTCAAAGATTTTGAGTTGTTGGTATCTCTCGGTGTGTTCAATGATTCGTTGATGAATGATGCCGTCTATAAGTTTAAAAGATACGAAGATGCCAGCCTGAGCTATACCGGCATTAACCGGCATGAAGGCGAGAACCGTGGCGGTTGGGATACTGTTATCACGGATGCTGACTATAACAGTATGTTCGCTTTGCAACAGGCTTCGATGGAAGCGCCGATTCCTTCGGCGGATGATTTGCCGGAAAAACCGTTTCTGGATTTTGCGGAAGCTGTCAGGGATATGGATCAACCTGAAAAGGACAAGCAGCATTCACCGAAGATTGCAGAAAGACCGGCTGCATATGGGCAGCATTTGGAAAAGCCACGCTATACCCCACCAGCACCAAAACCAGCAGAACCTGCACCACAAAAGCAGGTGGATTTGTCCTGTGTTGTGGTTGGTGGTCAGCTTCGGCATAAAGCATTCGGCGTGGGAACGGTCAAAGAAATCCAAGGTGGCTTGATTGTTGTAGGGTTTGGAGGGACGGAGAAAAAATTCCAGTTCCCCGGTGCGTTGCTGCAAGGCTTCCTGAGTTTGCCGGAATGATTCCACTACAGCAGTACAGGATAAAACTTATTAAAAGAACCGATGTGTTTTTCGTTAAAGAGAAATACATCGGTTTTCTTTTTGAAGAAAGCGACTAAGGAGCCTTCTTCAAGAACCGGAAAAGCTGACTGGCTATGGCTTGGTCAGTCAGCTTCTCCGGGCAGGAGTACAGAGGGCGGCAAGCCCTTTGTGCTGGGTACAGGGGTGGCAGCGCACTGCTGGGGTCAAGGGGTGCGGGTCGCCAGTGGCGACCTTTGCGGCAAAGCCGCAAAAGCACCGACCGAGGCGACAGCCGAGACCAAAGCCCATTGGCGGGTTGAGGGCAGCCAGCCCCATCGGGTCAAGGGTGAAACGCCTTGCCCAGGGAGAGTTGATGCCTTGCGTCAATTCGTACTGGGTATTACCTGACGCAGAAATCCGCAGGTTTGGCGGCTTCGCCGCTGCTCCCCTTCGGGAAAAATCAACGGAGAATGGAGGGATGAAAATTGAAACTGACACGGCACAACGGACGCTCCGGCAAGCATGGCGCCTATAATCCTCGGCACAATGACCGCCGGTTTGATGTGGAGAACAGCGAACACATTGATGCCCAGCGAGCCAAGAAAAATGTGTACTGGGACTGCTACCGTGGCTTCACTACCCCGGAACTTCGGGAGAACCCGGAACAGCCGGATTTCAGCTTTGAAGAAATTGAGCGGATGTATTACTACGAGCATTACTCTGACCATGTGGATGCCCAGAACGCCCGGAACGAGAAAACCCGGCACACCGAGCGCAACCGCACGGTGGAAGATCTTTTGAAAAACAACAAGACTTGCCCGGAGGAAAGTATCTACCAGATTGGCACCATGGAAGAATCCGTTCCACCGGGTACTCTGGCACTCATTGTCAGCGAATTTTACGAGGAGTTTGAACGGCGCTTTGGTTCCCATATCCACATTCTGGACTGGGCGCTGCATCTGGATGAGGGTACGCCCCACATCCACGAGCGCCATGTGTTTGACTGCAAAAACCGGTATGGGGAGCTGTGTCCCCAGCAGGAAAAGGCACTGGAAGAACTGGGATTTGAATTGCCTGATCCGAGTAAACCCAAGGGCAAACACAACAACCGCAAGCAGACCTTTGATGCAGTATGCCGGACGCTGCTCTTTGACATCAGCCGCAAACATGGGGTGCATCTGGAGCAGGAGCCGTCCTATGGTGGGCGAGCGTATCTGGAGAAGCAGGACTATATCCTGATGAAGCAAAAGGAGCAGCTGGCCGCCCAGGAACAGAAGCTGGAGGAGCTGACCCTGAAAATTGAGGATGTAGAAACGCTGGTGGAGGAAGTTTCGGATATTGCCTATGACAAGGCGGTGGAGGTTGTCACCGATACTGTCCGGCAGGAAACCCACAGGGAGGATCTTCGGCTGGTGGAGGAAACGAAAAACTGGGTTCTCTCGCCGGAACGGAAAGCGCCGCAAAAAGAGCGTGAGTATGCCGCCGCCCGATTGGATGGGGTGATTTCAAAAATCAAAAACGCCATGCAGTCTGCCCTGTCAAAAATCCAGAAGAAGCTGATGCAGCCGGAAGTCAAGCAAGCTGGTAAACAGCAGATTCAGGAAAAGGCCAAGGAATCCATTCTTGCTTTCCTGAAAAAAGCCAAGCAGGACAGCGCACAGAGAGAATCTAACCGGAAAAAGCAGCAGGAAAAACAGGATATGGAGCTTTAAAGCATTTGATTTTGCGAATAAATCAGATACTTTTCCTTTGAGGAGGTGAGAAACATTGAACAGCGAATCGCAGAGTTTCGTGCCTGCTACTCGGCAGGCTGAAAGTGAGGACTTGACCGTTGATGAGGTGCGGGAAAATCTCTCCGTCACTGAGAAAGGACAACCGGCCAACACCATTGGAAATTGCCGCACAGTGTTTTGCCAAGACCCGCTTTTGCGGGGCGCAATCCGGCTGAATCTGCTGACCGACCGTGTGGACATTGTGCGGGATCTGGGCTGGCGTAGAAGCACCAGCGCCTTGACCGATACCGATGTCAAATATCTGCTCCTTTACTTTGAGCAGAACTATGGCCTGACCAACGAAAAGAAGCTGATGGCAGCGCTCTCCATCGTGGCAAACGAAAACTGCTATCACCCCATTCAGGATGTGCTGAACAGTCTGGTGTGGGACGGCAAGCCCCGGATACGCTCCTGTCTGCATCACTTTTTAGGGGCTGACGAGAGCGACTATGTGGAAGAAATGCTCAAGCACTTCCTGCTGGGAGCCATCCGCCGGGTGTTCCATCCCGGTTCTAAGTATGAGGAGCTGCTCTGTCTGGTGGGCGGTCAGGGAGCTGGAAAGTCCACCTTCTTTCGCTTTCTGGCGATACAGGATGAGTGGTTCTCCGATGACCTGAAAAAGCTGGACGATGATAAGGTGTTTGCCAAGCTGCAAGGCCACTGGATCATCGAGATGTCGGAGATGCTGGCCACCAGTAACGCCAAGAGCATCGAGGAGATCCGCTCCTTTATCAGCCGCCAAAAGGAAACCTACCGCACCCCCTATGAGACACAGCCCAAAGACCGTCTGCGACAGTGTGTGTTCGGCGGTTCCTCCAACACGCTGGACTTTCTCCCTCTTGATCGAGCCGGAAACCGGCGGTTCCTACCAGTGATGATTTACCCGGAGAAGGCGGAGGTTCACATTCTGGAGGATGAAACTGTTTCCAAAAAATATCTGTTGCAGGTGTGGGCCGAGGCTATGACCATTTACCGTAGCGGCGAGTATTCCATGAAATTTTCAAAAGAGATTCAGAAGCAGCTGGTGGAGGTTCAGAAAGACTTTATGCCGGAGGATACCGAGGCCGGGCAGATTCAGGGCTTTCTGGAACACTACACCGGCAATGTGGTCTGCTCCAAGCAGCTGTTCAAGGAAGCGTTGGGACACGCCTTTGAGGAGCCGAAGCGTTGGCAGCTGCACAACATCAACGAGATCATGAACACGGTGGTGACCGGCTGGAAGCCTTTTTCTAACCCCCGGATGTTTGCGGGCTATGGGCGGCAGCGTGGCTGGGAACGGGAGATTTCCGGCAACGAACTGCCCGACAACGAAGGTGGATTTGTGGAGCTGAGCGAGGAAGAAGTCCGTCAGCTGGAGCTGCCAAAGGAGTGGATCGCCTGATTTACAGGGCTTGTTGCCGGATTGGTTGTCGGCTGGTTGCCGACTTTGTTGCCGCAAAAATGGGGGTGTAGACACGATAAATGCCCGTAAAGCAAGGATTTTTGAGGAGTATCGGTTCTCTGACAACGAAAGCAACGAGATTTCACAAGAAAATTTGAAAAGTAAGAAACGATGGCCAGACGATAGGTTACAGGTTTTTCGGAGTCCGTTGCCGGACTTCGTTGCCGATGCTCATTGTCTGGCTTTTCTGATCTATGGAGGTAGCCTATGGAGAAAAACCAAAAGCAAGAAAACAAGCAGGTCAAAAAAGTAAAGTTTATTGTGGTACGGGAGTTTTCCGGTGATAAAACCATGCAGGAAGCCTTTGAACAGCTCATTGAACGGCAAACCTGCGAACACTTTGAAGAATGGCTGGAACGCAAGGCAAGCTGAGGGATTCGGTTGAAGAAAAAACAGGGACATGATATAATATACATATCGTGTCCCTGTTCATAGAAGGAGATTGCTATGAGCAGGAAAAAACAAGTCAATCAGAAAATCACAGCCCTCTATTGCCGTATTTCTCTGGACGATGGCGGCGATAACGAGAGTATGAGTATCAGCAATCAAAAAATCATGCTTCGGGACTTTGCCGAGAAAAACGGGATGTTCCAGTATGAGTATTATGTGGACGATGGTTACACAGGCCGCAATTTCAATCGTCCAGCTTTTCAGCGGATGATTGCTGATATTGAGGCCGGTAAAATCGGTTGTGTCATTACCAAAGACCTGTCCAGACTGGGAAGAAATTATATAGAAGCCGGCAGCTATATTGAAATCTTCTTCCCTAAACACAATGTCCGCTATATCGCCATTACGGATGGCGTGGATAGTTTGACCCGTCAGGAAATGGACATCACGCCCTTCAAGAATATCCTGAACGATATGTATAGCCGGGATATTTCCAAGAAGGTGCTGGCGGGGCGTATGACCCGTTCCCGACAGGGAAAGTTCTGTGGTGGACAGCCTCCCTTGGGGCTAATGCGTGACCCGGAGGATCGGGGGCATTTGATCCTTGACCCGGAGACTGCGCCGGTGATTCGCAAAATCTATGACCTGGCACTGGATGGCTGGGGCTGTATGCGGATTGCCAAGCAGCTGATGGAGGATAAGGTTCCCATCACCAGAGTAAAAGGAAATACCGCCTGCGATGTCAACTACTATGCTTGGGGCGGCGCAAGAATCAGCCATATCCTGCGTAACCCTTTTTATAAGGGCGCTCATCTGGTTTGCCGGACACACCAGAAAGGGATTCGCTCCAACACCTATGACATCATTCCCCGTGAGGACTGGGAAATCATTGAGGATTGTCATGAAGCGATTGTGACACCGGAGGAATGGGAACAGGTACAGGCAATCGTGGATCGCAGGCCACCGATCATGAAAGGCAATGCCTGCCCCTTCTACAACTTGTTCCACGGTATTATCTACTGTGCCACCTGTGGGAAATCCATGCAGGTGCGGTATGAAAAGGTCGGCAGAACTGGCAAAAACCGCTTTACCGGCGAGATGCGGGAACCGATTGACAAGGCGTATTATATCTGCCAGACCTACAACCGGTTGGGCAAAAATGCCTGCACCAGTCACAAAATCGAAGCCAGGGATTTATATAATCTCGTCCTGAAAGATATTCAGGAACTGGCAGCGATGGCACTCAAAGATGCCGATGCCTTTTATCAGCGGTTGAGCAGACGGATGGAGCGCCGATATATGGCGGATGCTTCCGAGATGCAGAAAGAGCGTGAACGCCTGGAAGCCAGAAACCGAGAAATTGACGATATGTTCCTGAGTCTTTACACTGACAAGGCCAAAGGCGTGCTCTCTGAGCAGCGTTTTATGAAGCTGACTTCCACTATGGAACAGGAGCAGGAAGAAAATCAGCGCCGGCTGCAGGAATTGATGCGAATGCTTCAGCAGTCCGATGCTCAGGAAAATGAAGTCCGCACCTTTATCCGGGAAATTCGGCAGTATGCCACCATTCAGGAACTGGATGAAACGGTGTTAAACCGCCTGATCAGCCGGATTCTGGTGGGTGAGGTCAAGAAAATTGATGGGCAAAAGACGCAGGAAGTTAGGATTGTTTATAATTTTGTAGGGGAAATAACTGGATATAATTAAAGTCTATTTATGTTTAATTGGTAGTAAAATAGTAGGAGGCACAACTATGGGAATTTTGCGAATGACTATACATGATATTAAGGGGATTGAAAACGGAATAGTAGAAATCCCCATTGAAAATGGTGTTTACTCTTTGGTGGGAAGTAATGGTGTGGGGAAAAGCACAATTATGTCCTGCTTTGCCCAGCTGTTGTCACGACACAACTTAGGTCAGCTTAAATCTGAAGATTATTCCGAAAGTTCCTATGTGGAATTTATATACGAGGGCCATGTGGATAAATGGACTTGTGAAAATGGCTTTTGGAAATGTGACACTTATCCGCATAGTTTAAGATTTAATGGAACGTACGAAGGAAGCCTTTTTTATGGAATGAGGTTTCGAGATTCAAAAAATGTTGATGATCTTATGAATGATGGAAAAATAGATGAAGATAGCATTGTGGATGCAGACTTATATATCTCAGAGTCCCTTGGTAAAATTCTGCATAACGACATTGGCTATTACCAAGGTTTAAAAAGAATAAGAAATAAGTATATATCAGAGCAGCTGGGTTTAAAAAACACTCCATATTTTAGAACTACTAAAACAGCACTAATTAGTCAGTATAGAATGAGTTCTGGTGAATGCTTATTAATTTCCTTATTGCACTTTATTTACAACTCTCTAATTAGGAGATCTTTACCAAGCGACAAACCGATCATTATGCTGATTGATGAAATAGAATTAGCGTTACATCCAGTCGCTATCAGTAATTTGTTAGATTTGTTATATAGCTTAGTTAAGGAATATAAGAATTTAACAGTTATAATTACTTCTCATTCACCAGAGGTTATTAGAAAAATTGCCCCTGTCAATTTGTTCAAAATTGAGCGTATAGACTCTGACCAAAATGAATTCAATATCGTTAATCCTTGCTATCCCAGCTATGCTATTCGAGACATCTATGTACATGATGGTTTCGATTTCCTTCTGTTAGTCGAAGATGAGTTAGCGAGGATAATTGTTAAAAATGCTATTGAAGAGTTAGGAATCAATAGAAGCAGACTTATCAATGTTTTACCTGTTGGCGGGTGGGAAAATGTTTTGAAATTGCAAAACGAAATTCTTGTTAACAATGTGTTGGGAGTAGGAAAACAAGTTTTTTCGATTTTAGATGGTGATGTTAAAAAGTGTATACCGAAACAATATAAATCTACCAAAAAGCTGTTCTTACCTGTTAGTAGTGTGGAAAAATACTTGAAAAAGATTCTTATTGATGAGCCAAATACACTAATAAAAAAGCGGATTAATGATTCACTTTTTACCATGAAGTCGTTAGATTCAATAATTGCTGATTATAGGATGTCAGAGGATGAAACGAAGAAATCCCTTGGAGAAAAGTATAAGGCTGATAACGATGGTAAGCGGCTATATAAAGTTCTTCTAAAAGATCTCGCAATTCGCAGTATTACGGAAGAACACTTTATTGTTTTCTTATATAAGATCATAAAAGAAAATGTGGATCTTACCCAATTTGAGCAATCTCTAATTGATGCAACAGAATAACAGTTTTTGTTTTGTTAGCGTCAGGCGATAATCGCCATTCCGGGTCAGGCGAAAAACGCCAATTTTGGTCAACTGAAAACAGCCATTTACAATATGAATAGTTCCTTTACACTGGAGGCGTAGCCAGCCCCCGGTGAAAGGAGATAAGATGAAACAACCCAATTTCGCAGCCATGTCCCCGGTTGTGGCAAAGGCCATTGAGCAGATGATGGCCGAGCAGGGAGACAAGTTCTCGCTGGAGAAGGTCAATCTTGCAGAGCTGGAGCGCCGTACCGGGATTTCCCGCGCCAGACTGCGCCGGATGAAGGAGCACGGCTTTGAGGACACTGAGCACGCCGCAAAGGGCCGGAAAGCGAGCACCACGCTCCTGAGCGGCTATACAGGTATCCTGGATGGTCTGCTGAAGAACGGCGTGACAAACTCCGCTGTGTGCCTCAGCAGGCTCCGTGCAAACGGATATACTGGCAGCCAGACCACGATTAAAAACTACATCCTGGCGCACCAGCATCTCATTCCGCCTGCTCGCTATGCGGTTGCTCCGCAGGGAAACCGTGGGCGGCGGTATACCACCGGCCCCGGAGACGCGTTCCAGATGGACTGGGGCTTTACCAAGGTCCAGTCTTTCACCGGAGAAGAATACTCTGTTGCCTGCTTTGCTATGGTCTGCCACCACTGCGGTGAGCGGTATGTGGAGTTCTTCCCCAACGCCAAGCAGGAAAACCTGTTCATTGGTATGCTCCACGGGTTCCGGTACATGGGCGTCCCTCAGTATATCCTTACGGACAACATGAAAAGCGTGGTTATCCGGCGGGACCAGGACGGGCATCCCCTTTGGCAGAAGGACTATGAGCAGTTCATGCGGACTGTGGGTTTCCAGACTAAGCTCTGTAAGCCCCGCCACCCCTTTACGAAGGGCAAAGTGGAGCGCCTGGTCCGTTTCGTGAAGGACAACTTCCTGGCCGGGCGGAGTTTTTGGAATGTAACCGATCTAAACCTCTCCGCGCTGGACTGGTGTGACGAGCAGAACACCACCTTCCACCGGGGATTGGGTATTCCGCAGGACATCCACAGGGAGCGGTGTGGCTCTGTGGTTACGAAACTGAACGACAGCCCTGAATTGTTGCTCTACCTTTGCCCTGAGCGGAGGATTTCCTTTGACGGGTTTGTGAACTACGAGGGGCGGCGCTTTGGCGTCCCCTACGCCTATGGCGGCAAGACGGCCCGTGTTATGCGAAACGGTTCCTGCCTTTATATTTACTCCGCAGATATGGCCCGCCTGCTCGCTACCCATGAAGTGACCTGGGCTTACCAGGACAGCTTCTGTGCTAACCAGTATGCGTTCCCAGAGCAGCCGGAGGAGTTTCCCTCCATGCCGGTGAAAACGGTGATTAGGCAGCTCCCGCAGACCTCCACCGACCTCTCCTTTGAGAAGTTTAACTTCACCAAGGAGGACGACGAGGATGACTGACTCTCTGTTTGAAGCGGTGGCCCATGCCACCCGTGAGCTGACAAAGTATGGTTTCTCCACCCAGGAATTTGCAATGCTGGTACAGCAGCACAACATGACCGATGCTGAAGCCCTCGCCGTGGCAAAGGTATTTGACTATCTCCTGGAAAAGAGGGAGCGTTCCACAGTGGATTTCCTGCTCCGCACCAGCCACCTCCCACTGAAGGTCCCCAAGACCTTTGACAACTTTGATTTCAGCCGAGTCACCGGAAAGAATGTTGACAAGCTCCGTAGCCTCCCCACGCTGTCTGCCCTCTATGCTCACAAAAACCTTGCCTTTATTGGACGGCCTGGTACGGGCAAGACCCATCTGGCCCAGGCTTTTGGGCGTACCTGCTGTGAGCATGGATTTAGGAGTTACTTCATTAAGATGACAGAGCTGCGGGACCGCATGACTTCCGCACGCCGTTCCGGCCGGGAGAGCAACCTTCTGTCCTACCTTGTCCGCCCTTCCTGCCTGATTATTGATGAGGTGTGACACTGTGAGTTTGACAAGGAGAATACCCGGCTGTTCTTTGACATGGTGGACCGCCGCTACCAGAAGGAGGGCTACTCCAACATGGTCTTTACCAGCAACCGTGACCCTGCTCAGTGGAAGGAGAACTTCTGCGAGAACGATGCTCTCCTGTGCGCCTTGGACCGCATCTTTGACGATGCTGTGGTCTTTACCATTAAGGGGGAGAGCTTCCGGGGCAGGAAGCTGGAGACGGTTGCCTTGCGTACTTCTACTGGCTCACCGGCTGACCCGCAGCAGGCCGGGTAAACAATACTACCTGGGGGCTGGCTACCCCAGATTGGTGATTTTCGTTTGACCAAAATTGGCGATTTTCTCCTGACCCAAAATGGTTAAT
The DNA here is from genome assembly GCF_015558525.1 of Anaeromassilibacillus sp. D41t1_190614_C2. Lineage (NCBI taxonomy): Bacteria > Bacillati > Bacillota > Clostridia > Eubacteriales > Acutalibacteraceae > Anaeromassilibacillus > Anaeromassilibacillus sp. D41t1_190614_C2. The sequence continues at coordinate 27,990 of NZ_JADMOD010000017.1, forward strand.
TTCTCCCGACCCTAACAGTTTTAAGCAAATGCCCCTTCTTCAGAAATGGAGAAGGGGCATTTGCTTACACATTTTGAATTCATCACTTGACATTGTGGCAAAGAGTTGATGACACAGGACGAAATCGCAGTTATGGACGGAGGAAAATGTATTTTGCAGTTGCGCGGCGTGCGCCCCTTTTTCAGCGATAAGTACGATATAACGCAGCACCCGAACTACAAATACCTTTCCGACTTCGACAAGAAAAACGCTTTTGACGTTGAACGGTATATGTCCACCCGTCCGGCAATCGTAAAGCCCGACGAACCCTTTGACATATACGAAATAGATTTGTCCGACGAGGACGCAGCCGCCGAATAAAAACGGCGGCATTTTTATTTCCAACAACATTTTTTGAGCCGTTTTAGCGGCAGAAAGCGAGGTTTATATGGATTTTTTCAACAGCGCAGTTGACGTATTGCAGACTTTGGTAATCGCGCTTGGCGCAGGACTTGGCATTTGGGGCGGCATTAACCTCATGGAGGGGTACGGCAACGATAACCCCGGCGCGAATGCTCATGTGTCATAAAGAAACACACAAGAGATTGATAGACAGCAGCCTACTATTCCGTAAATTTTGTTTCAGGACTTTCTTTTTCAATGCCGATATGCTATAATATTTCTATTCCAAGTAAGGAGTTAAAAATATGCGGCAAGGTATTCTTAATTAACTATAATCAAATAGTGGGAACAAAGAATTGTAACCGTCCCTTGCAAGGGGCTTAGTTTTTTGTACCCTTTTTAAGAATACTTTTGCCTTATATATTTGACATATCAAAAGAGCGACCGCTGCTTGCAGTGCGTTGTATGTATGTGTATGTCTATTCGCTATATCCCCAGCGGTAAAAGTATTTTGCTGCTGGGGATTTTTATGCCCTTTGGGGGCTGAATGGAGGACAAACACATGAAAATAATCAATATCGGCATTCTTGCTCATGTAGACGCAGGAAAAACGACTTTGACAGAAAGCCTGCTCTATACCAGCGGAGCCGTTCCGGAATTAGGGAGTGTAGATAAGGGAACAACGCGGACAGACACCATGCTGTTGGAACGCCAGCGTGGGATTACCATTCAAACGGCCGTCACTTCTTTCGGCTGGAAGAATTATAAGATCAATATTGTCGATACCCCCGGCCATATGGACTTTTTGGCGGAAGTATATCGCTCACTTGCTGTTCTTGACGGAGCAATTTTAGTAGTTTCCGCAAAGGACGGCGTGCAGGCACAAACACGGGTACTGTTCCATGCGCTCCAGAAAATGAAAATCCCAACGATTATTTTTGTAAATAAGATAGACCAGGAGGGCATTGACTTACAGAGCGTTTATCAAAATATCAGAGAAAAACTTTCTGATGATGTCATGGTTATGCAAGATGTTTCGCTCACTCCGGAAGTGTCTCTGACAGACATTGAGGATATAGAAAAATGGGATTCTATTATTGCTGGAAATGATGAACTTTTGGAAAAATATATTGCGGGGGAACCTTTGAAAATACAAGATTTACAGAGGGAGAAATGCAGAAGAATGCAAAACGGTTCCCTGTTTCCTATTTATCATGGGAGTGCAAAGAACAATATCGGAACTGAAAAGCTGATTGAAGTGATTGCAGAAACATTTACTTCTGGTGCGGACAACGATCAATCCGAGCTATGCGGAAGCGTTTTTAAAATCGAGTACACAGACCAGAAAAAGCGGCTCGTTTATTTGCGGTTATACAGCGGGACACTTCATTTACGGGATACGATTCTCCTGCCCCAAAATCAAAACTAAAAATCACAGAAATGAGGATTCCGTCAAACGGAGAGATTATACCGGCGGACACAGCCTGTTGCGGAGAAATTGTTATTTTGACCAATGACACTCTGAAGCTGAATGATACTCTCGGAAATGTAGAACTTTTGCCGCGCAAGGCATGGGAAAAAAATCCGATTCCTTTGCTTCGGACGACGGTGGAGCCGCAAAATCAGGAACAAAGAGACCTCCTGCTGAATGCCCTGACGGAAATTGCAGATACAGATCCGCTGTTGCATTACTATGTGGATACGATAACGCATGAAATCATCATTTCTTTTTTAGGAAAAGTCCAGTTAGAGGTTGTATGCTCTCTGTTAGTAGAGCGATACCATGTGAACATAAATGTGAAAGAACCTACGGTCATTTATCTGGAAAGGCCATTAAAAACAGCCAGTTACACGATTCATATTGAAGTGCCGCCGAATCCGTTTTGGGCATCCATTGGCTTAACTGTAACGCCACTTCCTGCCGGAAGTGGAACCCGGTTTAAAAGCAAAGTATCTCTCGGCTATTTAAACCAAAGTTTTCAAAATGCCGTTATGGAAGGGGTGCGTTATGGAATGGAGCAAGGCTTATACGGTTGGGAAGTGACAGATTGTGAAATTTGTTTTGACTATGGAGTTTATTACAGTCCAGTTAGTACCCCCGCAGATTTTCGTTCCCTTGCTCCTATCGTGTTAGAACAGGCATTGAAAAGAGCAGGAACACAATTATTGGAACCATACCTTTCCTTTACCCTTTTTGCACCGCAGGAATATATTTCACGGGCTTATAATGACGCACCGAAGTATTGTGCAGTGATTGAATCAACCTTGCTTAAAAATGATGAAGTTATTTTTACGGGAGAAATCCCCGCCCGCTGCATCGGCGAATATAGGAATGATTTAAATTTTTATACAAATGGGAGAAGCGTCTGCCTTACCGAATTAAAAGGGTACCAAGAAATTTCCGGGGAGCCTGTATTGCAGCCACGCCGTCCTAACAGCCGTTTAGATAAGGTTCGGCATATGTTTCAGAAAATAACGTAATATTTTGTGCGTTATCACGGATAAAAATCTTTGAATATAAGGAGAGTCTATGTTAGTTTTGTTTTCAAGTCGGTTTTGTGTAAACTTATATTGAGCAAACGGCCTTTATTTATAACCCGACTAATTTTGTATGCTAATGTCGAACATATCTTTCTAAATTGTGATATTCTTATTCGGAAGGAGGGGCAATGTGTTAAAGAAATTGAATGACGCGATGGACTATATTGAAGCGCACCTGGAGGACGAGTTTTTACTTGAGAAGATTTCTGAGCATATAAATGTTTCAGATTATCATTTTAGAAAAATATTTTTTGCGCTTACCAATATGACGCTGAATGAGTATGTAAAAAACAGACGACTTTCAGAAGCTAACAAAGAATTGTTGCAGGGGGCGCAGGTAACAGATGTCGCTTATCAATATGGGTATCAATCCGTAGACGGATTTACACGTGCCTTTAAAAAATGGAGCGGTATCTTACCGTCACAAGTCGCAAAGTTGAAACAATGTAAATCATGCCAAAAGTTACAATTTGTTGTAACTATGAAGGGAGGAACTTTAATGGAATATAAAATTGTTGAAAAACCTGCTTTTACGTTTGCAGGTGTAAGTAAACGAGTGCCGTTACAATATGAGGGAGTAAACAACGCTATTTTGGAACTGGCACAAAGCATAACACAGGAACAGAAAGAAGAAATGCACCGGTTGCAAAACATTGAGCCATATGAAACTGTAAATGTTTCCTATGAATCAGATACGAACTTTCTTGAAGAAGCTGGTGAATTAACGCATTTAATTGGAGTTTTAACAACTAAAAATGACATTAGCAGTAATCTGGACACATTTCCTGTTAAAGCTCATACGTGGGCAGTTTTTCCAAATGAAGGAATCTTCCCGTTTACTTTGCAGGATACAATGGCAAGAATCTACTCCGAATGGTTTATGACGGCAGATTATGAACTGGCAGAGCCGTTTTCTTTCTCTTTTACAAAAATGGACGACAAAAAGCCCAACTACGCATACAGTGAAATTTGGATTCCAGTAACAAAAAAAGAATAAGCAATTACACTCAAATAGGAAAGCCAGCCGAGCCAGCGGGCAGTCAAGATAAACGGCGCATATGCGCCGCTGTTGACAGCCCCGCCCGCCTTTGCTGGTAGGCAATCAAGGGGCGACAGCAAGGGGTGCTGCCGCCCTCTGATATTATAAATGAAACCCGTCAACCATACAACAACGCCCTATGTGGGAGAAAGGGGGAATCATCTATGCCTTGCACAGAAGCATACAAAGAACACATCATGTACACGTTCAATGGCTTTGCAAGACCGTCATACACTATGCGGCTATCAACGCATGGCGTGACAGGAGCAGACGGCGGCAAAAAGAAATATCCCTTGAATACCTCACAGAAGAAAAGTTTTACCCTTTAGGCACAACAGACGAATATTTTGAAGCACCCCATGAAGAACACCCTATAACGATATGCGGTCAGGCAGTTATCCTCACCAATGGAAAACTTGCCGCCGTCCTGTTATCCCTGCCACAGAAAAACCGGGAAATCATTTTCCCTTATTTTTTCAAAAATGGGCTTACAATGGGTGAAAAATTCGAAAACCAAAGTATGATGAGGCAGGTATTGAAATGAAAGTTGTTTCTATATTAAATAAAAATAATGATTACCAGAGATTTGAAGTATTGAAGCATAATCGAAATAAAAGATATAAATATAATCAATTTATTGTTGAAGGCGTAAGAAGTTTAAATGAAGCGGTTAAAAATAACTGGAAGATTATTTCTTTTATTTATGACAAGAATAATCTGTCAGGCTGGGCAAAACATATGATAGAAACAGTAAAAACAGAAGTCAATTATACTCTTACGGCACAGTTGCTAAAGGAATTAAGTGGAAAAGAAGAAACTTCTGAATTATTGGCTATTATTGAAATGAGGGAAGACAGGTTAGAAAATGTTGCGTTATCTTCCAATCCATTTATTGTGTTATTTGACAGGCCCTCTAATAAAGGAAATTTAGGTACGATGATACGTTCATGTGATGCGTTGGGAGTAGATATGTTGATAATTACTGGACATGCGGTTGATTTGTATGAGCCTGATGTAATTGTTTCGGCGATGGGTTCTTTTTTCAATCTTCCGGTGATTCGAATCATTCACAATGAGGATTTATATAAATTCGTTGAAAGCCTTAGAATAAAATACCCTGGCTTTAAGATCATAGGCACAACAGCCCACCACGAAAAGCCTATCTATCATGAGGACTTGAAAACCCCGGTTATGTTAATGATGGGAAATGAAACCATGGGATTAAATAAGGCATTTAAGGAATATTGTGATGTTTTATGTACGATTCCTATGGCTGAAGATTCCTATGCCAGTTCTTTCAATGTCAGTTGTGCTGCATCTATAATGATGTATGAAATAGTAAGACAACGAATGAATTAGACAGCATAACCCTTTTGAGAGTGAGCCAGAGAAAAGGGAGGAGCAGGCGTTCTACCTCAAAAGTCTGCAAATAAAAAAAGAATAAGCAATTACACTCAAATGGCAAAGCCAGCCGAGCCAGTCAACAGTCAAGATGAACGGCGCATATGCGCCGCCGTTGACAGCCCCGCCCGCCTTTGCAGATAGGCAATCAAGGGGCGACAGCAAGGAGTGCTGCCGCCCCGCACTATTATTCAGAGAGGGGGAATTTCCATGACCGAAGATGAAGCCTACAAAGTGCATATCCAGTACACATTCAATGCCTTTTGCAAGATTGTCATTCGTCACGCAGCCATAGATATAATCTTAAAGCTGCGCCGGAGGTGGGAACGGGAAGTTTCTCTTGACTATCTGATGAATGAGAAGTTTGTCCAGCTTGCCGAACCGGAGCAGCTTGAAGAATATCTTTTTACCGCCTGCGGCCAGACCGCCGTTCTGTACCATGCGGAACTTGCCGCCGCCCTTGCCCTCTTGCCGGAGCAGACACAGGAAGAGATTTTCCGTTACTATTTCCTGCGCCAGCCGCAGCGAGTGATCGGCGTACATATTGGCCGGACACGCAGCACAGCGGGGCGGCATATCCAGCTTGCCTTGCAGCGGCTACGGCGGCTCATGGAGGGAAAAGACCATGAGTAAACTTCTCCCCTATGAAACAATCGTCAAAGCCCATGAGGGCGACCCGGACGCAATCGACACCGTCCTTTCCCACTATGCCGGATATATCCGCTACTTTTCCAAAGTACACGGTCAGGTTAACGCCGAGGTTGAGGAATATGTGAAGCAGCAGCTAATCTCCGCACTATTCAAGTTTCGCTTTGACCGATAAGCCCCAAAACTGAATACCAGCCGCCCACCAGCGGCCAGTGAAAGCAGTAAGTCTGAAAAAGATTTGCTGCTTTTTTTGTTGTCCATTTGGCAAAATCGCAAAGTCACCCGTAGTAGGTAGGTGAAGCCAGAAAAAGCTGCCTGCTCCGTTTGGCAAATTTCAAAACGCAGTGTTGTAGGGAGTGAAAGGAAAAATTCTCTGCCCCGTAGGTTGCCAAAATCCTGTTTCCCGGATTACTAAGGCAAAAGAAAATTTGAAAAATCCCCGGACAGCGGGTAGCTGGCGGCCTTTTGAATGTATCTTTGGCGAAAGAAAAAAAAGACCGCGCACAGCGGGCTGAAAGCCCCGCCCCGTTCGCTCTATGTACGGAAAAGCCCGGACAGGGGCAGTCTGCGGCTTACTAAGAGCAAGTTTCTACCACGGTGCCAAAATCCGCAATTCTGCGGTTTTGCCCCTCGCGGGAAACTTGTTGGGGAGTGCCTTCCCCAAACCCTGCTATACGCCCTTACGGGCGAAAAAGCTGAAAACAGTTTTTGTTATTTTCCAAAAAGTTGCCCAATGGGAGGTATAGAGGGATTTTTCTGCCGAAATGCAAAAAAAAGTTTTTGTAATTTCCCGAAAAGTTAAGCAATGGGAGGAGTGAGAGGAAATTTTCTCCGCCCAAAATCCGAAAAAAGTCAGCAATAAGAATAGTGAGAGGAGGTTTTCAGCCTATGCGAAAGAAATACAACACGCCCCACCGCAGCCGCGTTGTGAAAACCCGGCTGTCCGAAGATGAATACGCCGACTTCACAGCGCGGCTTGCGCCCTATGGTATCAGCCAGTCGGAATTTCTCCGGCAGGCGATACGGCGCACGACCATACGCCCCGTTGTCCATGTATCGGCGGTCAATGATGAACTGCTCTCCGCTGTCGGGAAGCTGGCCGCCGAGTACGGCAGGATCGGCGGCAACCTCAATCAGATTGCCCGGTATCTGAACGAGTACGGCTCACCCTACAATGCGCTGTCCGGCGAGGTACGCGCCGCCATAGCCGACCTTGCCGCCCTCAAGTATGAAGTCCTCAAGAAAGTAGGTGACGCAGTTGGCAACACTCAAGCATATCAACTCTAAAAACGCCGACTACGGAGCCGCCGAACAATATCTTCTCTTTGAGCATGACGAGTTTACCATGAAGCCCGTCCTTGATGAAACCGGCAGGCTTATCCCCCGCGAGGACTACCGGCTGTCAACGCTGAACTGCGGCGGGGAGGATTTTGCCGTTGCCTGTATGCGGGCAAATCTCCGCTATGGGAAGAACCAGCGGCGGGAAGATGTGAAAAGCCACCACTATATCATCAGCTTTGACCCACGGGACGGGCCGGACAACGGCTTGACCGTAGACCGGGCGCAGGCATTGGGCGAGAAGTTTTGCGCCGAGCATTTCCCCGGCCACCAAGCCCTTGTATGCACCCACCCGGACGGCCACAACCACAGCGGCAATATCCATGTGCATATCGTCATTAACAGCCTGCGGATAGAGGAAGTACCGTTCCTGCCCTACATGGACAGGCCAGCCGACACGAAAGCCGGCTGCAAGCACCGCTGTACCGACGCTGCCTTGCGCTACTTCAAATCCGAAGTCATGGAGATGTGCCACCGGGAGGGGCTTTACCAAATCGACCTCTTGAACGGCAGCAAGAACCGCGTGACCGACCGGGAGTATTGGGCGCAGAAAAAGGGACAGGCTGCGCTGGACAAGCAGAACGCCCCCATGATTGCAGGCGGTATCACGCCCCGGCAGACCAAGTTTGAAACGAACAAGGAGAAGCTGCGGCAGACCATACGGAAAGCCCTTGCCACCGCCGCCAGCTTTGACGAATTTTCCTCTCTGCTGCTGCGGGAGGGCGTGACCGTCAAGGAGAGCCGGGGGCGGCTGTCCTATCTCACGCCGGACAGGACAAAGCCCATTACCGCCCGGAAGCTGGGCGACGACTTTGACCGCACCGCTGTCCTTTCCGTTTTGGAGCAGAACGCCGCCAGAGCCACAGAAAAGGCCGCAGCCATACTCGAATACCCCCGGCATGGGAACACAAAAGCCCCACAAACCGCCCCGAAGCAGGACGGTGTGCAGCGGCTTGTGGACATTGAGCAGAAAATGGCCGAGGGCAAAGGCCGGGGCTATGAACGCTGGGCGACCATGCACAACCTCAAACAAATGGCCGCGACGCTGAATGTGTATCAGGAATACGGCTTTACTTCCCCGGAGCAGTTAGAAGCCGCCGTTGATACCGCCTATCAGGAAATGCGCCAGACCAGCGGCGAACTGAAAGCACTGGAAACGAAGCTACAAGGGAAAAAGGAGTTGCAGCAACAGGTACTTGCCTATGCCAAGACCAAGCCCACCCGCGACGGGCTGAAAGCGCAGAAATCCGAGAAAGCCCGCGCCGCCTACCGGCAGGCAAACGAGAGCGATTTTATCATAGCCGAAGCCGCCGCCCGGTATTTCAAGGCGCATGGCATCACCAAGCTGCCCGCCCGGAAAGCGTTGCAGGCCGAGATCGAGCAGCTTATCTCCGAGAAAGACGGCCTGTATAACACCTACCACGAACAGAAACAGCGGTTCAAGGAGTTGCAGACCGTCAAGCGGAACATCGACCAGATTTTGCGCCGGGAGGAACCCCACCGCAGAAAGGAGCAGAGCCATGAGCGATAACCTGCCCCGCATGGACTACCGCCAGCACCGGCGGGCGCGGCGGCTGGTACATGAGTGCTGTAACTACGACGAGGGAAACTGCCTGCTGTTAGACGACGGGGAGCCTTGCGTGTGCGTCCAAAGCATTTCCCTTTCCCTCATGTGCCGCTGGTTCCGTGTGGCTGTCCTGCCCCTTGACGGGGAACTGGCCGCAGCCCTCTTGTACCGGGGGAGCCGGAAACGGTGTGAGGTCTGCGGGGCGGCATTTGTCCCCAAATCCAACCGGGGAAAATACTGCCCCGACTGCGCCGGACGCATGAAGAAACTCAAAGCCGCCGAGAGAAAGCGGAAACAAAGGCAGAAATGTCACGCTTTAGAGCCTTTCAAACCCGCATGAATCAAGGTTTTTTTCGTGAGTGTCAAAGGGTACGCGATACATTTATCCTTTTCCCCCGGAAACGCCGTTCTAAGGCGTGACAAAACACCACAATCAACCCGAACACAGGGAGGTGATACTATCGCTGATTATATCATGGCAGACACGCCGCTGCCTATCTATCTGCCCTACCCCCGTTTCCTGCTGAAAATGGAGATTTCCCAGACCGCCAAGCTGCTGTATTCGCTGCTGTTAGACCGTTCCACACTCTCCCAGAAGAACAAGTGGCAGGACGACGAGGGCAGGATATATATTATCTATCCAATCGCGGAGATAGCCGAAATACTGGATAAGGGCAGCACCACCATAAAGGGGGCGCTTAATGAACTGGACATGGCGGGGCTGCTGGAACGGGAACGGGGCGGCTTCTCCGCACCGAACCGGCTTTATGTCAAAGTGCCGCGAGTGCCACAGGTACAGTTTTCCGACCAACTGATGGCCGGAAATCCGACCCTCATAGAGCCGGAAAACCGTCCTACTGATGGTCAGAAAACCGACCTTATGATGGTCGGAAAACCGTCCCCTAACCAAACTACTATAAACAACCTTACAGAGAGCCAAACAAAGGGAGTGAGTGGGGAGCCGCCCGCGCCCTATGGCCGATACCAGAATATTTTTCTGTCGCAGACCGAATACGACGAGTTGCAGGCAGAGTACCCCGACAGGCTGGAACGGTTCATCGAGGAAATGAGCCGCTACCTTGCCGCCAACGGGAAAAGCTACCAGAACTATGCCGCCGCCCTGCGGATATGGGCGGGGAACGACAAAAAGAAAGCCCCGAAAAAGGGCATACCAGACTACTCATGCAAGGAGGGCGAGAGTTTATGAAGAACGAAATCAACGCTGTTTTGGAGAATATGACGACCACCGCCCCGGAGCCGGAGGACTACACCGGCGAGGACGGTTTACTGTACTGCGGCAAGTGCCGCAAGCCGAAAGAAGCCTATTTTGCGCCGGATAAGGCCGCTATCTTTGGCCGTGACCGTCACCCGGCAGAGTGCGACTGCCAGAGAACCGCCCGCGAGGAACGGGAGGCCGCCGAGAAGCGGCGCAGGCACCTTGACACCGTGGAAGAACTGAAACGCCGGGGCTTTACCGACCCCACCATGCGGGACTGGACTTTTGAGAACGACAACGGCAGGAACCCGCAGGCCGGGATTGCCCGCCGGTATGTGGAGCATTGGGCGGATATGCGAGCCGACAATATCGGCTGCCTGTTCTGGGGCGGCGTGGGAACCGGGAAAAGCTATCTTGCGGGCTGTATCGCAAACGCCCTCATGGAGAAAGAAATCCCCGTCCACATGACGAACTTTGCCCTTATCCTCAACGACCTTGCCGCCAGCTTTGAGAACCGCAACGAGTACATTTCCCGCCTTTGCCGCTATCCGCTGCTTATCATTGACGACTTCGGCATGGAGCGCGGGACGGAATACGGGCTGGAACAGGTTTTCAATGTGATTGACAGCCGTTACCGCAGCAGCAAGCCGCTGATCGTCACGACCAACCTCACGCTGGACGACCTGCGGAACCCGGAGGACACCGCCCATTCCCGGATTTATGACCGCCTGCTTTCCATGTGCGTCCCGGTACGCTTTACCGGCGACAACTTCCGGCAGGAAGCCGCGCAGCGGAAAATGGAGAGCATGAAGAAACTGATTACCGACTGAAAGGAGTATTGCCTATGGCAGATAACAAGCAGCCCGACACCCGCACCACCCGCCGCCCCGACTGCGTGACGGAAATCCGCATGGGCAATTCCGTCCTTGTCGTGTCCGGCTATTTCAAGAAAGACACTACCACCACCGCCGCCGACAAAATGGCGCGGGTACTGGAAGCGGAAGCCGCTGCTACACAAAAACCGGCAATTTGACAAATCATAAAGAAGCAGATTTTACACTTTTGCCGCTATACAGCCCGCCCTATTCCGTGGTACAATGAAACCACGGAATAGTGGGGCTGGCTGTCGGAAACGGAGGATTTTATGTTAAGACAAGCCACCCAAAACCTCATTACCGCCCTTTATCCGAGATTGTCCCATGAGGACGAGTTGCAAGGCGAGAGTAATTCCATATCGAACCAGAAAAGGATTTTGGAAACCTACGCCAAGCAGAACGGCTTTACTAATCTGCGCTGGTACACCGACGACGGCTTCTCCGGCGCGAACTTTCAAAGACCCGGTTTTCAAGCCATGCTTGCAGACATTGAAGCCGGGAAAGTCGGAACCGTCATAGTCAAGGACATGAGCCGGTTAGGGCGAAACTACTTGCAGGTAGGGTTTTACACGGAAATGCTGTTCCCTCAAAAGGGAGTGCGTTTTATCGCTGTCAACGACAATGTGGACAGCGCAAACGGCAGCATGGACAACGATTTTACCCCTCTGCGAAATCTGTTCAACGAATGGCTGGTGAGAGATACGAGCAAGAAAATCAAGGCAGTAAAACGAGCAAAAGGCATGAGCGGCAAGCCTGTTACCAGCAAGCCGGTCTATGGCTACCTCATGGACGAGGACGAGAACTATATCGTTGACGAGGAAACCGCGCCGGTTGTCCAGCAGATATACCAGCTTTGCCTTGCCGGGAATGGCCCGACCAAGATTGCCCGTATGCTTACGGAGCAGCAAATCCCCACGCCGGGGACGCTGGAATACCGCAGGACAGGCAGCACACGCCGCTACCACCCCGGCTATGAGTGTAAATGGGCGACAAACACCGTCGTTCATATCCTCGAAAACCGGGAGTACACCGGCTGTCTGGTAAACTTCAAGACGGAAAAGCCCTCTTACAAGGTCAAACACAGTGTAGAGAACCCCGTGGAGAAGCAGGCCATTTTTGAGAACCACCATGAGCCTATCATAGACCGGGAAACATGGGAGCGCGTGCAGGAGTTACGCAAGCAGCGCAAACGCCCGAACCGCTATGATGAAGTGGGGCTGTTCTCCGGTATGCTGTTCTGCGCCGACTGCGGCCATGTGATGTACCAGCAGCGGTATCAGAACAAGAACCGCAAGCAGGACTGTTACATCTGCGGCAGCTACAAGAAGCGCACCCGCGACTGTACGGCGCACTTTATCCGCACCGACCTGTTGACCGCCGGTGTCCTCTCCAATCTCCGGCAAGTGACGGAGTATGCCGCCAAGCATGAGAGCCGCTTTGTGAAGCTGCTTATCCAGCAGAACGAGATCGGCGGCAAGAGAAAGACCGCCGCAACCACCAGGCAGCTTGAACAGGCGCAGGAGCGCATTGCCGAAGTGAGCCGCATTATTAAGCGGCTGTATGAGGACAATGTGAACGGCAAAATCAGTGACGAGCGTTTCATGGAACTGTCAGCAGACTATGAGCAGGAACAGCGGGAACTGAAAGACCGCGCCGCCGCTTTGCAGGCCGAACTGGACAAGTCGCAGGCCGCCACCGTCAACGCGGAAAAGTTTATGGGTATCGTCCGAAAGCACCTTGCCTTTGAGGAATTGACCCCCACCCTCTTGCGGGAAATGATTGAAAAAATCGTCGTGCATGAGTGTAGCTATGACGAGAACGGCACCCGCAGGCAGGACATTGAGATTTATTACAGCTTTGTCGGCAAGATTGACTTGCCCGAAGCCTAACGCCCGACCTATCCGACACAATGGCCAAGTGCCGGATAGGAACGGCAAAATTTTTTACATTTCTATTACTTCTTTATCGCACATCAGTAAAGTCGCAGGGCATGAAACAGTTGATGGCGGGCGGCGGCGTTGCCCTTATCGGCCTTACCCTTGTCCCGCTGCTCTCCGGCCTGTTTGGATAATGCCACAAACTAACACTACCCGCCGCGCTCTCCCGCTTCACGCGGGAGGGCGCGGGAAAGGAGGGATTAGCTTTTGATATGGCAGATGATTGAAGATTGGTTTCGCGGCATTTTGACAGACGGAATACTCTCTAATCTCTCCGGGCTGTTCGACAGCGTAAATACAGAGGTTGGAGAAATCGCAACGCAAGTCGGCACAACCCCCGCCGGGTGGAACGCGGGCATATTCAATATGATACGCAGCCTATCGGAAAACGTCATTGTGCCGATTGCGGGCGTTATCATTACCTTTGTCATGTGCTACGAACTAATCCAGCTTGTAATTGAGAAAAACAATCTGCACGATCTCGACACTTGGATTTTCTTCAAGTGGATTTTCAAAACCTTTGTTGCGGTGCTGCTGGTAACAAATACTTGGAACATCGTCATGGGCGTATTTGACATTACACAGAGCGTCGTCAACGACAGCGCGGGCGTTATCATATCCGACACAAGCATAGATATTGCAACCGTTATCACCGATATAGAAGCAAAGCTGGACGCTATGAGCGTCGGCGGGCTTTTGGGGCTATGGTTTCAATCACTCTTTGTGGGGCTTACCATGAAAGCGTTGTCTATCTGTATCATGCTGGTGGTGTACGGGCGCATGATTGAAATATACCTTGTAACGAGTATCGCCCCTATCCCCGTTGCGACAATGGTAAATCGTGAATGGGGCGGCATGGGACAGAACTACTTAAAATCCTTGCTTGCCCTCGGTTTTCAGGCTTTTCTAATTCTTGTGTGCGTCGGTATTTATGCGGTTTTGATACAGACAATCGCAGCAACCGATGACATATCCGGCGCGATCTGGTCTTGCATGGGCTATACCGTCCTCTTGTGTTTTACGCTTTTCAAAACGGGAAGCCTTGCAAAATCCGTATTCAGCGCGCATTAAGGGGGTGCAGATGAAGAAATACAAAATCATTTACGCCGATCCCCCTTGGAGATACGCGAGAAGCAAGGTACAGGGCGCAGCGGAAAAGCACTATCCCACTATGAGTATTGAGGAACTTTGCGCTTTACCCGTCAAAGAAATTGCGGATAAGGACTGTATTTTATTCCTATGGGCGACGTTCCCGCAGCTTAAAGAAGCGTTGCAGTTAATCAAGGCTTGGGGATTTACCTATAAATCCGTTGCCTTTGTATGGTTAAAGCAAAATCGGAAATCGCCCACTTGGTTTTATGGCTTGGGCTTTTGGACGCGAGGAAATGCGGAAATCTGCTTGCTTGCTACCAAAGGACACCCGAAGCGACAATCAAACAAGGTACATCAATTTATTATTTCCCCTGTTGAGCAGCACAGCAAAAAGCCGGATATAACGCGGGAAAAGATACTTGCCCTTATGGGCGACCTACCGCGTATTGAACTGTTTGCAAGGCAGCATACCCCTGGTTGGGACGTATGGGGAAATGAAATCAAAAGCGACATACGGTTTGCCGGAAAGGAGGTTTGAAATGGCGTATGTAACCGTCCCAAAGGATTTAACCAAAATCAAGAGCAAGGTAATGTTCAACCTTACCAAAAGACAATTACTCTGTTTCGGCGCGGCGGTGGCTATCGGGCTACCGCTATTCTTTTTGACAAAGGACAGCGCGGGAACGACAACGGCGGCTTTGTGCATGGTGCTTGCCATGCTGCCCATGTTCCTACTCGCTATGTACGAGAAGAACGGGCAACCGCTGGAAGTGATTATACGGCAATTTGTGGAAGTGAAGTTTCTTCGCCCCAAAGAGCGACCTTATCAGACCAACAATTTTTATACCGCCCTTGCGCGGCAGGAGCGATTAGATAAGGAGGTACGGGCGATTGTCAAAGGAAAAGGGAAAGACCCAAAACAAAAAGCGTAAACTTACGCGGCAGGAAAAGAAACAGATCGACGCGCTTATCCGGCAGTCAAAGGGCGACGGGAAGCCCCATACGGCGCAGGACAGCATACCGTTTGAACGAATGTATAAGGACGGGATTTGCCGCCTTGCAAACGGGCGGTATTCCAAGTGCATTGAGTTTGAAGATATTAACTATCAGCTTGCGCAGCCGGACGACAAGACCGCCATTTTTGAAGCCCTTTGCGATATGTATAATTCCTTTGACGCTTCTATTGGCGTGCAGCTTTCCTTAATCAGCCGCCATGCGAACAAGGACGATTTCAAAAGCAGTATCACGATTGCGCCGCAGAATGACGACTTTGACAGTATCAGAGCCGAGTACACCGAAATGCTGCAAACGCAGCTTGAACGGGGCAACAACGGGCTTATCAAGACCAAGTTTCTCACCTTTACCATTGAAGCAAAAGACATTAAATCGGCGCGGGCGCGGCTTGCCCGTATCGAAACGGACACCCTCAACCATTTTAAGGTAATCGGCGCGGCGGCGCGGGTACTGGACGGGAAGCAGCGGCTTGAAGTGCTGCATGGGCTTTTCCACCCGGACGGGGAACGCTTCAACTTTGCGTGGGAATGGCTACCCGCAAGCGGCCTTTCCGTCAAAGACTTTATTGCCCCGTCCTCTTTCCGTTTTGGCGACGGGCGAATGTTTCAAATGGGCGGGAAGTTTGGCGCGGTTTCCTTTTTGCAGATCGTCGCGCCGGAACTTTCAGACCGTATGCTTGCCGACTTCATGGAAGCGGAAAACGGGATTGTCGTCAATCTGCACATTCAGAGTATCGACCACAACGAAGCGATCAAGACCATCAAGCGGAAAATCACCGACCTTGACCGCATGAAAATCGAGGAACAGAAAAAGGCAATCCGCAGCGGCTACGATATGGATATAATCCCGTCCGATCTTGCTACTTACGGCGGCGAAGCGAAAAACCTTTTGCGGGATTTGCAGAGCCGGAACGAGCGAATGTTTTTACTTACGCTGTTAGTTTTGAATGTGGCAGACACCAAGCAGAAATTGGATAACGACGTATTCAGTGCCGCAAGTATCGCGCAGAAATACAACTGTATGCTCACCCGCCTTGACTACCGGCAGGAACAGGGGCTTATGTCCTCTATCCCGTTGGGGGAAAACCTAATCCATATCCAGCGGGGCTTGACGACTTCCAGCACCGCTATTTTTGTCCCCTTTACGGTACAAGAGTTGTTCCAAAGCGGCGAAGCGTTGTATTACGGCTTAAACGCCCTTTCCAACAACATGATTTTGTGCGACCGAAAACGGCTGAAAAACCCTAACGGCTTGATACTCGGCACACCGGGAAGCGGCAAGAGTTTTTCGGCTAAACGCGAGATCACCAACGCTTTTCTCATTACCGCAGACGATATTATCATTTGCGATCCCGAAGCCGAATATTACCCCCTTGTGGAACGGCTGAAAGGACAGGTTATCAAGGTTTCGCAGAACAGTACGCAGTACATTAACCCGATGGATATTAACCTCAATTACAGCGAGGGCGACACGCCCATAGCGTTAAAGAGCGACTTTATCCTTTCCTTTTGCGAGTTAATCATGGGAGGTAAAAACGGGCTGGAAGCCGTTGAAAAGACCTTGATTGACCGCGCTGTTATCAGCGTGTACCGCAGCTACCTTGCAGACCCGAAGCCGGAAAATATGCCGGTTTTGGGCGACCTCTACAACGAGATTAGGAAGCAGCCGGAAAAGGAAGCGCAGCGTATCGCGTCGGCGTTGGAACTGTATGTAAACGGCAGCTTGAACCTGTTTAACCACCGCACAAACGTTGACATTCACAACCGCCTTGTCTGCTTTGACATTAAGGAACTCGGCACCCAGCTTAAAAAAGTCGGTATGCTCATTATCCAAGACCAGGTGTGGAACCGCGTAACGCTCAACCGCAGCGAGGGCAAGGCGACGCGGTACTACATCGACGAGTTTCATTTGCTGCTCAAAGAGGAACAGACCGCCGCCTATTCCGTTGAGATTTGGAAGCGTTTTCGGAAATGGGGCGGTATTCCGACAGGCATTACGCAGAACGTCAAAGACCTTTTGACGAGCAGAGAAGTTTCAAACGTTTTTGAAAACAGCGATTTTGTGTATATGCTCAACCAAGCGCAGGGCGACCGGGAAATCCTTGCAAAGCAGCTTAACATTTCACAGCAGCAAATGACCTATGTAACCCATTCCGACGCGGGCGAGGGGCTTATCTTCTACGGCAACGTGATTTTGCCCTTTATTGACCGTTTCCCGCAGGACACAGAACTCTATCGCGTGATGACGACCAAGCCCGGCGAGGTGTCGGCATGAGGATAGAAACGGATAAAATCTATTGCGGCGACAGCTTGCAGGTGCTTCAAACCTTGCCGGAAAACTGTATTGACTGTTGCGTAACGTCCCCGCCCTACTACGGCTTGCGGGACTACGGCGCAGACGGGCAGATCGGGCGGGAAGCAACGCCGGAGGAATACGTTTCCCGCATTACGGCGGTTTTCCATGAGGTAAAGCGGGTGCTTACGCCGGAGGGCACTTGTTGGCTGAATATCGCGGACACTTATTGCGGCACAGGCAGCAAAGCCGGCCACCAAGACCCCAAATATCCCAAAGGCAGGAACGGGCAGCAAGTGGCGGTCAACCACCGCGCCCCCGGCTGCAAGCCCAAAGATTTAATCGGTATCCCGTGGCTTGTAGCCCTTGCCTTGCGGGGCGACGGTTGGTATTTGCGCAGTTCTATCATCTGGTACAAAACAAACCCCATGCCGGAAAGCTGCAAAGACCGTCCGACCCGCTGCTATGAGTATGTATTTTTGCTCACCAAGTCGAAGAAATATTACTACGATTGGCAAGCAGTAGCCGAGCCGATAGCCCCCGCAACGGCGGAGCGGCTGAAAAGCGGCGTTGGCAAAGGTAACAAATATGCCGTTACTGTTCCGGGGCAGAACCAGCCTCAGAAAATCAACCGCCCCCGCGAAAAGGGCGCATACGCCGACGAGTTGATTTCCCCCGTCCGCAGCCGCCGCAACGTTTGGCAGATCAACAACGTTGCCTATCGCGGCGGGCATTTCGCGGCATACCCGCCCAAACTTGCGGAAACGTGCATTTTGGCGGGCTGTCCCGTGGGCGGGATTGTCCTTGACCCCTTTTTAGGCAGCGGCACCACCGCAGCGGCGGCAAAGCACCTTTCGCGCCGCTATATCGGCATTGAGTTAAACCCCGAATACTGCACCCTTGCAAAACAGCGGATTGGAGGTGATGAAGATTGAGCAAGGAATTAAAAGCCCCCGACAAGGTAACGCAGAAAATGACCCGCGACGGTGCGGTTGCGGAAAACCTCACGACGGGCGAAACAACGAGTATCAGCGAAAGGCCGCAGGAGGAAAACTATGCAGCTCCCGCAACGGCGGCAGCGGAAAAGGCTTTTCAGCATATCGGCGCAGAGGTTGAACGGCAAGCGGCAAAGGGCGCGGAGAAAAAAGCTCTTGACGCGGCGCAGCTAAAAACCCATACTTCCCGCTTGCAGTTTTCCGAAGCGGAACGGGCAACGCCGGAATTGCAGAAAGCTATCCGTAAATCCGAGAAAGCGGCAGACCGTTTAGACGCAGCGCGGGCGGCTATCCCCAAGCAGACCAAAATCAAGAAAGAGCGCGTTTTTGACGAAGCGAAAGGCAAGGCAAAAACGCGCCTTTCCTTTGAAAAGACGGATAAGCCCCCAAACGGCAAGTTGCGGCATAACCCCTTATCCCGTCCGGCGCAAGAGTTAAACAATACCGTACACGGGAAAATCTACGAGGTAGAGAAAGAAAACGTCGGTGTGGAAAGCGGACACCGGGTAGAACTCGCGGGCGAGAAAGCGGGCGGTATGGCGGCGCGGTCAGCAAAGCGCAGCATACGCAGCCATAAGCTGAAACCCTACCGGGCAGCGGCGGTAGCGGAGAAAAAAGCGGTAAAGGCAAACGCCGATTTCCTCTATCAAAAGGCGTTGCACGATAATCCCGCCCTTGCGCACTCAAATCCCGTTTCCCGGTTTTGGCAGAAGCAGCGCATTAAAAAGCAGTATGCAAAGACGCTGAAAGCGGGCAGCAAAGTGAAAAAGACCGCCGAAGCCACCGCAAAGGCAGCGAAGAAAACCGCGCAGGAAACCAAACGGGCGACGTTCTTTGTCGTCCGGCATTGGAAAGGCTGCTTGATTGTGGGCGGAATTGCCTTTATCGTGCTGCTGCTTTTCGGCGGGCTGTCCTCTTGCTCCCTCTTTGGCGGCAACAGCGGCAGCGGCTTGATTGCGTCGTCCTATCTCTCCGAGGACGCGGATATAACGGGCGCGGAAAGCGCGTATGCCGCTATGGAAGCCGAGTTACAAGATATGCTGGACAATATCGAAAGCGAATACCCCGGCTATGACGAATACCGGGTAAACGCGGACGAGATCGAGCATGACCCCTATGTGCTAATTTCTATCCTTTCCGCGTGGCATGAGGGCGTGTTTACACTCGATGAAGTGCAAAGCACCCTTGAAATGCTCTTTGAGAAACAGTATATCTTGACGGTCGAGGAAGAAGTACAGGTACGCTACCGCACCGAAACAAGGACGGACAGCGAGGGCAACCCCTATACGGTTGAAGTCCCCTATAACTATTACATTCTTCATGTGGATTTGGAAAACTTCAACCTCTCCCATGTCCCCGTTTACATCATGGGCGAAGAACAGCTATCCATGTACGCTATGTATATGTCGTCGCTGGGAAACAGACCCGACCTTTTCCCGCAATCCGGCTATGTGTCTAAATACTATGAAAACCCGCCCGCCGATTATGAAGTACCCGCCGCGCTGCTGGGTTCCGATGAAAAGTTTGCGCGGCTCATGGAGGAAGCAGATAAATACGTCGGTTTTCCCTATGTGTGGGGCGGCAGCACCCCGGAAACCTCTTTTGATTGCAGCGGCTTTGTGAGTTATGTGTTGACGAACAGCGGCCTATACAATACGGGCAGACTTGGGGCGCAAGGGCTTTACAACATCTCAACCCCTGTTTCTAACCCGCAGCCGGGGGATTTGGTGTTCTTTACGGGTACATACGACACCCCCGGCGTTTCCCATGTGGGGATTTATGTGGGCGAGGACGGGGACGGAAGCCCCGTCATGCTGCATTGTGGCGACCCTATCCAGTATTCAAAGCTGGACACCAGCTATTGGCAATCCCACTTTTACGCCTACGGGCGGTTAAATTACAATTAAAAGGAGTTGAAAAATGAATATTGTATCTTTTGGCGGCGGCACGAATAGTGCCGCCTTACTTATTGGCCTATACAAGCACAAAATCCCGATTGACCTTATCACCTTTGCCGATACGGGCGCGGAACACCCGCATACCTATCAATTTATCGAGATAATCAATCAATGGCTTGCGGAACACGGTATGCCGCAGATTACCGTTGTGCAGTATGTTGACCGCTACGGCAACCGCCTATCTCTTGAAACCGAGTGCTTGCGCTCTCATACGCTCCCGTCGATTGCCTACGGGCATAAGCGTTGTTCGCAGAAACACAAAATCGCACCGCAGGAAAAGTTTTGCAACCACTATGCGCCTTGCCGCGAAGTATGGCAGCGCGGCGAGAAAGTCAACCGCTATATCGGCTATGACGCGGGAGAAGTGAAACGGTATGAACATTCCCGCAAGTACAACGAAGCCGACAAAAAATATCATAACCGCTACCCCCTCATTGAAGAATGGGGCTGGAACAGGGACGATTGTATCCGGGAAATCAAAGCGGCAGGATTGCCGCAGCCGGGTAAATCGTCCTGTTTCTTTTGTCCGAGCATGAAGAAACAAGAGATTTTATATCTCAAAGAACACTATCCCGATCTATTTAACCGGGCGGCGACTTTGGAAGAAAACGCTATGCCCTATCTTAAAACCGTTAAGGGATTGGGGCGCAGCTATTCATGGAAAGAACAGTTTGGAAAGGAGTAAATGACTATGGCGAACACGAAACTTGACCGTATCGAAAGGGATATTGAGAAAACGAGGGCAAAAATCCTTGAACAGCAAAAGAAGCTGAAAGACCTTGAAGCGCAGAAAGTCGAGGAAGAAAACGCGCAGATCGTGCAAATGGTAAAGGCGGTACACCTTGACGGGACGCAGCTTGCCGCGTTCCTCTCCGCTTACGCCAGCGGCGAAATCACCTTGCCGCAGCCGGAAGCCACTTACCCCGCCGAACAGGAGGACAACGACAATGAAGAATAAAAAGATAATCCGAAAGTTTACCGTATTGCTTGCCGCACTGGTTATCATGTGCGGCTTTTCTGTTACCGCTTATGCGGGCGGTGGCGATGAAAGCGACGACACGCCTACCCCCGTAACCGAGGAAACCCCCGCGCCGGAAACCGAGCCGGAAGAAACGACGGGCGGCTATGAGCCGCAGCCCCTTACCCCGGACGGGAATATGTCCCTTGTGGACGATATAACGGGTGAAGCGTCCGGCGACAAGCAGTTTATCACCGTCGTTACCAAAAGTGGCAACTATTTTTACATCATCATTGACCGCGCCGAGGACGGGGAAAATACCGTCCATTTCCTTAACCAAGTGGACGAAGCGGATTTAACCGCCCTTATGGAGGACGGGCAGACCGAAGCCCCCGTTTGTAGCTGCACCGATAAATGCGTTGCCGGAAGCGTCAACACCGCTTGCCCGGTTTGCAGCGTCAACATGAGCGAGTGCGCGGGTGTGGAAGCCGAGCCGGAGCCGGAAGAAACCGAGCAGCCGCCGGAAGAAGAAAAAGGCGGCGGCATGGGTATTCTGCTTGTCGTGCTGCTTGTTGCCGCAGCGGGCGGCGGCGCGTTCTACTACTTTAAGATTTTGAAGCCCAAAAAGGACGCGGCGAAAGGCAGCAGCAGCCTTGACGACCTTGATTTTGACGAGGACGACGAGGAAACGGAAGTAGTCGAAACCGAACAGACCGAGCAGGAGGACGATAATCTATGAAACTTGTAATTGCAGAAAAACCGAGCGTCGGGGCGGCGATTGCCGCCGTTATGGGCGCGAATGAAAAGCGCAGCGGATATTTTGAGGGCGGCGGCTACCTTGTGTCGTGGTGTATCGGGCATTTGATTAGCCTTGCAGACGCGGCGACCTACAATGAACAATTCCGTAAATGGAAGTACGACGATCTTCCCATTGTCCCGCAGGAGTGGCAGTTTATTGTTGCCAGCGGCAAGGAGCAGCAGTTTTCCATTCTCAAAGACCTTATGCACCGCAGCGACGTTACCGAGATTATCAATGCTTGCGACAGCGGGCGCGAGGGGGAACTCATTTTCCGCTTTGTCTATGAACAGGCGAATTGCAAAAAGCCCTTTTCCCGCCTTTGGATTAGCAGCATGGAAGCAAGTGCAATCCGCGAGGGCTTTTCAAATCTCAAAGACGGGCGCGGCTATGACAACCTCTATCAATCCGCGCTTTGCAGAGCAAAGGCCGATTGGCTCATTGGCATTAACGCGACCCGCCTTTTCTCTATCCTCTACCATAAAACATTGAATGTCGGCAGAGTGCAAACGCCCACCCTTGCTATGCTGGTAAACCGCGACTATGCAATCAGCAGCTTTAAGAAAGAGAAATATCATGTCGTCCGGCTGGACGTTGGCGGCGTTGCCGCCCTTTCCGAAAGGCAGGACGACGAAGCGGCGGCGCGGCAGATGAAAGCGGCTTGCGAGAAATCGCAGGCCGTTTGTACTTCCCTTAAAAAAGAGAAAAAGACCGCAGCCCCGCCGAAACTGTTTGACCTCACCGCCTTGCAGCGGGAAGCAAACCGTTTGTATGGGTTTACGGCGAAACAGACCCTTGACTATGCGCAAGCCCTTTATGAAAAACGGCTTTTGACCTATCCCCGCACCGACAGCAAATATATCACTTCCGATATGGAGGGCAGCACAAAGGAACTTATCACCGGCCTTTGCGCTGCTCTCCCCTTTATGCAGGGCGTGAAGCTGCAAGCCGACCTTGCGAGGATTTGCGACAACAGCAAAGTAACCGACCATCACGCCATTTTGCCGACAGCGGAGTTTGTGAAAACGGGCTTTTCTTCCCTTGCCGAAAGTGAGAAAAAGCTAATGACCCTTGTGTGCGCAAAACTGCTTTGCGCCGTTGCCGCGCCCTATGAGTATGAAGCGGTTACGGCGGTTTTCACTTGCGGCGGCTATACCTTTACCGCAAAGGGCAGGACGACGCTTTGCGAGGGTTGGCGCGAGATTGAAAGACTATCCCGCGCCGCGTCCGGGGAACAGGACGAGGACGCAGAGCCGGAAGCGGTTTTACCCCCGCTTGCCGAGGGGCAGACCTTTGACAATCCGGCAGCGGAGATCTCCGAACGTTACACGCAGCCCCCAAAGGCATTTACCGAAGATACGTTACTTTCGGCTATGGAGAGTGCGGGAAAGGAGGACACGCCGGAGGACGCGGAGCGCAAAGGGTTAGGCACCACCGCGACGCGGGCGGGTATCATTGAAAAACTCATTAGCGCGGGCTTTGCCGAGCGCAAGGGCAAAAAGCTAATCCCCACAAAGGACGGGTATAACCTTGTCGCTATTCTGCCCGACAGCCTTACGTCCCCGCAGCTTACGGCAGAATGGGAAACGCGCCTTACCGGGATTGCAAAGGGCAGCGACAGCCCCGCCGACTTCATGCGCGGGATTGAGGAAATGACAGCGGGGCTTGTCAAGACCTATTCCGCGATTTCCGAGGATAAAGCGAAGCTGTTTACCCCGCAGCGGGAAGCAATCGGCACTTGCCCCCGTTGCGGCGCGGCGGTTTACGAGGGCAAGAAAAACTTTTACTGCTCCGACAGGGCTTGCAGCTTTGTGATGTGGAAGAATGACCGCTTTTTTGAGCAGCGCAAAAAGGCTTTCACAAAGGCGATTGCCGCCGCCCTTTTGAAAGACGGAAAGGTAAAAATCAAAGGTATGTACTCGACCAAGACGGGAAAGACCTTTGACGGAGTTGTGCTGCTTGCCGACACAGGCGGCAAGTATGTAAACTTCCGCGTCGAGCAGAACCGAAAATGATAAGGCTTGATGAAAAGCAATACCGCGCCGTAAAGAAAATGACCCGCGCCGCTTGTGCAAACAACGATTGCGGGAATTGTCTGCTGCTGGACGACGGGGAAACTTGCGTTTGTGTGCAGAGTATCAGCTATTCGCTGCTATGCCGCTATTTCCGCGAAGCGGTATTACCCGCCGACAGGCAGCTTTGCGAACAGATCACCCGCAGCGGGGAAACCGATTTGAAGCGTTGCGCGGTATGCGGCAGCACGTTTGCGGCGGGCAGCAACCGGGCGAAATACTGCCCCGATTGCGCGGCAAAGATACGCCGCAGACAGAAAGCCCAAAGCGAGAGAAACAGGCGTTTACGGATAAAAACAACTACATAGCAAGCACAGCAAACGAGTACCCGTTTGCGAGAAATGCCCGCGCTTCCCATAGAGAGCGCGGGCATTTTGCTTGTTGGGATAGTCCCAAACCCTTATATGACCGAGAAAGGACGTGATGAAAGAATATGCCGTATTCCTCATACGACCATGACAAATTAGAAGCCGCCGAAACCATGCGGATAGAACGCCGGATATATTTTGAAGCAAAGGACAGGGAGATTGCCCCTTATGCTTCCTTGCCGATTGCGCAGCTACTTTCCATGCGCAGCGAAAGCGCGGCGGCAGAACAGGCGATTTTTGACGACCTTAAAGAACGCGCCGCCGCATGGGAAGAACAGGCGGGAAGAACGCTTTTGCTGGATAAAACACTTGAATATGTGAGAACGCCGCACGTCCAGCACACCGCTAACGAGTGGCAGACCACCGAGCATAACCGCCATATTCGCAGCAACCGGGTATATCAGATGAATTACTACATTTACGAGAATACCCGCTACGACAAAGAAGCGCAGAAATCTATCCCGTATTCATGGACGCTTACATGGAGCGTGCGCACCAACAGCCCAAGCAGAACCCAAGCGAAGATTGCCGGACAAGATAGAAAGGTTTTCACCGACAAGGCAGCTATGGAAAAGTATCTGAATGGGCGTATCAAAGCGTATGACCGCTTGTTTACGGAAATCTCCCCGCCTATCCCGCAGGAGTACGCCGACTATTTCAAAGTAAACGGTATGCTCATGCCGGACTACACCATAGAGGGCGAAGAACCCCCGCAGCAGCAACAGGCGGCAGCTATCCCCGAAAATACCGGGCAGGAAAAGGAGCGTGAACACATGAGCGAACAGTTTTCTATTATGATAGGCAACCGCAGCCGCTTTGACGCGGGCGACCCCGGCGGCTATTGGTTGGATATGCCCGCCACAAAGGAGCAGTTGCACGAAGCTATGCGGAACGTCGGCATTACCGCCGACAACCCGCAGGATTTTTCCATTCGCGGCTATTCCGACGACCCGGAGAAACATATTGCCTTGCCTTATGAAATGGTATGCGCCGCCGACGTGGACGAACTCAATTTTCTTGCGGCGCGGCTCGAACAGCTTGACCCCGCCGAGGTTGGCAAGCTGAACGCAGCTTTGCAGCAGAAAAACGGGCTTGCAAATATTGGACAGGTAATTGACTTCACCTACAACGTGGATTTTTACGTCCATATCCCCGAAGTACATAACTACCACGATTTGGGCGACTATTACTTAAATCAATCCGGCATGGTACAAATGCCCGAAGAATGGAAAGGCGGCATTGACCTTTCTACTTTTGGCAGGAACGCTGCCGCGCAGGAAAAAGGCGCGTTTACCGAGTACGGCTATATCGTGGAAAGCGGCGACGAGTGGGAACGGCAGTTTGAGGGGCGCGAAGTGCCGGAAGAATACCGCATTATGAGTTACCCGCAGCCGGAGCGCGGCGAACAGGACAAAGCCTATATGGACGCAGCCGAAACGCAGCAAGCAGACGCACAGGCCGCAGAGCCGCAGCAGCCCCGCCCCGTCGTCCCCATTATCCTTACTTCCGAAAAGCCCGCCGAAAAGGTAAAGGAGATCACCGCGCGTTTGGAACAGGGCGTACAGGCGATTTTTGACAGCGACCGCTACAAAGAGTTTCTAACCGCTATGTCAAAGTTCCATGATTATAGTTTGAATAACACTATCCTAATTGCTATGCAGGGCGGCAATTTGGTAATGGGCTTCCGTCAATGGGAAAAGGAGTTTGACCGCCATGTAAAGAAAGGCGAGAAAGGCATTAAAATCTTTGCCCCCGCGCCCTACAAGGTGAAAAAGCTGGTTGATAAAATCGACCCCGAAACGAGAAAGCCCATGCTTGACCGCGAGGGAAAAGTGGTAAAGGAAGAAAAGGAAATCACCGTCCCCGCCTTTAAGGTTATAACCGTCTTTGATATTTCGCAGACCGAGGGCAAGGAGTTTCCCGACCTTTCCGTTAAACCGCTGCTTGCCGATGTGGAGCAGTACGAGGATTTTTTCGCCGCCCTTGAAAAAGCGTCCCCCGTCCCGATTGCATTTGAGCAGATCACAAACGGCGCAAATGGGTATTTCAGTTTGACCGACAAGCGTATTGCAATCAAAGAGGGCGTGAGTGAATTACAGGCGGTAAAGACCGCCATTCACGAAATCGCGCATGCGAAGCTGCACGACGTAGACTTAAACGCCCCGCCGGAGCAGCAAAACCGCGTTGACCGCCATACCTGCGAGGTAGAAGCGGAAAGCGTCGCTTATACGGTTTGCCAGCATTTCGGCCTTGATACTTCCGATTACTCTTTCGGCTATGTGGCTGGTTGGAGCAGCGGCAAGGAAATGACCGAGTTAAAAGCGTCCCTTGAAACAATACAGACCACCGCAAAGGAACTCATTACCGAGATTGAGGGGCATTTTACCGAGTTGCAGCAGCAGCGGCAAGCCGAGCAGGAGCAGGGCGATACCTTTTCCATTTATCAGTTAAAGCGCGGGGACGAAACAAGGGACTTGCGCTTTGAGCCTTATGACCGTCTGCAAGCGGCTGGACTTACCATTGACCGGGTAAATTATGAACTCGTCTATACTGCACCGCTTACAAAGGATATGACGCTGGGCGACATTTGGGAAAGGTTTAATATCGACCACCCCGCCGACTTTAAGGGGCATAGCCTTTCCGTTTCCGACATTGTTGTGCTTCATCAGAACGACGAGGACACCGCCCACTATGTAGACAGTATCGGTTTTCAGCAAGTGCCGGAGTTTTTGCAGGAGCAGCAGACCCCCGTATTTGACAAGCTGCCGCCCGAACAGCAGCAAGCCTTGTCCGACACCGTACAAGACACTTTGCAAATGCTGGTTGACGCAGACAAGCGGATTTATGGCGACGTTACGGGCAAGACCCTTGAAGCAATCGCGGCGCAAGGATATTCCTACAAGGACGGGCAGCTTGAAAAGCAGCAGCCGGAAGCGACCCCCGACAGCCTTTTGACGGGTGAAACCGTTAGAACGCCGAGGGGCAATTTTCATATTACCGATATGAGCCGTGAACAGATCGAAGCGGCGGGATTTGGTTTTCACCATGCGTCGGAGGACGGGAAGTATCTCATTATGGGGAATGGCACACAGGCTTATGCCATAGCCGCCGAGCAGCCGCAGCGGGATAATCCCTTAAAGCACGTCGAGGACACCATAGAGCAGAACGACAACAATTTTGACGGGCTTATCAACAATACGCCGCAAACGCCCACCGTTGCAGATTTTGAGCAGCGGGCAAAGGCGGGGGAAGCGATTTCCGTTACCGACCTTGCAAAAGCGGTAAAAGCCGAGAAACGGGAACAGCCGCAGAAAAAACCGTCCATTTTGAAGAAGCTGGACGAATACAAGAAACAGGCGGCGCAGCAGCCGAAAGATAAACAGAAAGAGCATAAAAAGGATTTGGAGGTTTGATAGCATGAATACCCGCTTTACCATTGAGGAAGAAAACATTGTTGCGATCTACGCCGAGGACAGCCGGGAAACAACGCTTGAAAATATCCTTGCCGCCATGCCCTACATGGACGAGGATATGCGCCAGCTTGCCGCCGCAGCGGTGAACAAGCTGCAAGCCATGACGGACAGCGAGTTTTCCGAAAGGGAGTTTATCTTGACCGACGAGGAATAGCCCATAGAGAACAGGGGCGCGGTTGCCGATTTCCGGCACCGCGCCCCTGTTCTTTTTTTGTCCTTGCGTGGACAATTAGAAAGCCGTTTTTGCGGGTTTGAATATACTTTATCGTCTATGTCGTTTTCATGCGCTGGAAGCCGCAGAAACACAGGCGTTTTCAGCCCTTAACATTCCACTTGCCACCCCATGTTTTGCGCCTTATCGCTCCTGCTCCCGCGCCCTGCTTTGGGACGGGTAAAGAATACTATCGACGTTCTTTTTGACAACGCCGTATTCCTGCATTTGCTTCTTGGCTTGCCAATAATCTTCATACAATTTGGTTTTCCTGTCGTTTAAGCTTCTATACTCCTTGCGCAGCGCGGCGAGATCGGGCAGCTTCTTTATCTGCATTTCCTTTAATGCCCTTGCCGCAGCTTCAAACAGGATAATTTCGCTTTCATGCCCCCGCAGATACTTTTCCTTGTCCGGCGATTTTCGGTATTCATCGTAAATCGGTTTTAACTGTCGGTATGTGGTGGTGTGCTTGATAAGCAGCGACAAATCAGACATACGCTGTTCCACTTCCTTAACCGCCTTTGCCGCCGCGTCATGAGCGGTCATAATATCGGCTATCTTGCTTTCAAGTTCGCTATAATACTCAATCTTGTTTTCGGTTAGGAAGTTCATGCTTTTAGCAGCCTGTTTCAGATTATGGATTTTTGCCCACCGTTCATAGCCCGCCGACTGTTGGGCTTTGATACTGTTTTCAAGATCGACGACAAGCCGGATTTTCTTATCTTCCCGCAGCGTTTTTGTTTTGGCAACATACACGCCCTTGATACGCTCCTTTATCGCTTCTTCCGTATAGGCCGCGCCGAGCGTCTTTGTGCGGGTAAACCGTTCCTGTCCGGCAGCGCGAAAGGAAATGTATTTGCCCTGTTTGATTTCATACCCCATTTCCTGCAAGCGGCGCAGCAGTTCGTCAAAATCTTTCACTTGGGGAATGAGAGTATCTATCGCCGTTTTCAGCTTTGCTTTGTAGCTTGTCCCTTGCTTTTCGGCGGTGTATTCTGCATAGCTTTTTCCCTTGTCCTGTCCCGGTACGACGACGGATAGCCCATGCTCTTTACATATCCTGTCGCTGGTGCGCCGGATAAAGTGATAGCTTTGCTTGTTGGAATGGTACTTTTTGTAGTCAACGAAGCTAACCGCGTTGAAAATCAAGTGATTATGCAGATGGTCTTTATCGACGTGAGTTGTCAAAACAAACTCATACTTGCCGCCTAATACCGCCCCGGCAAGTTCCATGCCGATTTTGTGCGCTTCTTCCGGTGTGGTTTCTCCCACCGCAAAGGATTGTATCAAGTGCCGCCCTAAATGTGTGCCGCGATCTCCGGCAGCTTCCCGCGTCCATGCAAACTCAATATCGGCGGTTTCCAGCCCGCAGCCGAAAGAGGACGCAAGCAGCTTCCCGTCTGTCTTTTCGGGATTTAAGATATAGTCTATCGCAGCCTTTAAGGTTGATTTAATAGGGTGCGTCTTTGTAACCGCCATATCTCGTCCACCGCCTTTTTAATGTCCTCTATATCCTGCCTGTAAACCGTCCCCGTCGCATTGGCGCGTTTTGCAATTTGGTTGATGTTCCGGCTCACCGCTTGCAGTTCCCGGATATATGCTTTTGTGTCGCTTCGGTCAACGACAAGAATATACCCGTCTATCGCCATTTTACGGAAGTATGCCCCATACTGCTTTATGGGAAGCTGCTTCATCTTCTCGTCGATCAGCCGCTTTTCTTCTTCCGTAACGTAAAACTTCATCTGTATATTTCTCTTTCGGTTTTCCATTTCCGCACCGCCTTTCGGTATAAGGGTTTGGGATTATCCCAACAAGCATTTTCCGCAAACGGGTACTCGTTTGCTGTGCTTGCTATCTACTCCATACCCCCACCGAAAGGCGGTATTTGTTGCGCGTTCCTTTGATTTTGGACGCAAAAAAAGATTGCAGCCGCCATGCGCTGCAATCTCCCGATTTCTCATATTGTGAGGTTAATCCTCTGCTTTTTCGACTTCCGTTATCTCCCTTGCTGTTGCGGTTACAATCCGTATGCCTTTATCGCTCATACCGTCCAGCAGCGCGTCAAGCTGCCGCCGCCCGGTGGATTTCTCCGCATTGCTGTTCGGGAAGAAAAATTGATCTACCGAAATATGATACCGGGTTACAAGGTCATAGAATACCTGTAAACTCGGCTGTTGTCCCTTGTTCTCGATATTCGCAAGGTAGCGCGGGGAAATATATAACTCGTCGCTTACCTTTTTGCGGCTCTCGCCGTATTCATTTCTCGCGGCTTTTATAGCTGCCCCGAAAGCCTTAAAGTCGTACAATGGTACGGGTCTTTTTGCCATTTTCATTCACCCTGTTACATTTTACAGTTCACCTTTCTTTTTGGATATGTCCACACAATTCATATCATTAGGTTAAATACTTCCTGTTGTGTATTGACAGTAGACTGATTTTCTGATAAAATAAAATTTATGTAAAAGGAGGCGGCGTTTATGTTGCATAGCATGCGTATTAGATAAGCATTGAAAAAAAGGATTTTCCCATTTTCAACATGGGCTTTTTTGTCATGCTTATTTTGCGGATGCTATACAAAAAACTAACGACGTATAGATATAGTATAGACATGGTGCAAGCTATGCCTTAGTTTTGTTGTACTGCTCTGTGCATTATAAATGCAGGTCAATGCTCATGTTGAGGATTGACCTGCATTTTTTTGTGTAAAAAGGACGAGTGAAATATAATGCTTAAAAAATATTGGATAAAATGTCCGATTTGTAACGGAAAGACGAGAGTTCAAGTATTTCATAATACTGTATTAAAAGATTTTCCTCTTTTCTGCCCTAAATGCAAATTGACGCATATCATTGATGTAGAAAAATTAGAGATTGTAATCAAAAATACAGAAAAACAAACTTTTATTATTTAGAAGAAAGGATATAAAAATGAAACGTTTACCTAAATATACGCCTGCGGAAGTACGGAATGATCCATACGGATTTACTTACAAAGAAATGTCGGAAGTTATTGGCGAGAATGAAGCAAAAGCCTTATATGAAGAATTATATAAGCAATTACCACGCAAAAAAAATCTATCAATGTTGGTAAAAAATATTTGCAAAAGCAGTGATACTGAAAAGTATGTTTACGAACTGAAAGACAACAAATACATTGAAACGGTTTTTATCAAGCGGCGAGATGGTGGAACTGTTTGCGTGAGCACACAAGTCGGTTGTCCTGTTGGTTGTATTTTTTGTGAGTCCGGGCGAAATGGCTTTGTTCGTAATCTAACATCGTCAGAAATCGTACAACAGATTATATTGTTGCGTCGAAAAGTAAACCGTATCGTTTTTATGGGTATGGGAGAGCCTTTATTCAATTATGACAACTTGATAAAAGCAATCCATATTCTCCGAGATAGATATGGGCTCAACTTTCCAACCGACGGCATTACCATATCAACAGTTGGTCCGGTCGATCAATTAAAAAAATTGCGCGAGGAACATCTTAAAATTCAGTTGACAATATCTTTACACGCAGCAACACAATCTGCAAGAAATCGTATTATTCCTCACATGCGCATATATGCTATTGAAGATGTTGTTAAGCAAGCCTTATCCTATTCTGAAAGGCATAATCGCAAAATTGTCTTTGCGTATTTGCTTTTACCGGGTATAAATGACCGGCCCTCAGATGTAAGACAACTTGCAAAATGGTTTCGGGGCAAAAAAGTTATGATTAACGTGTTACAATACAACCCAACAAGCAATTCAAGAATTAAAGCACCACAGAAACGGGAAATAGTTGCATTCAAACATCAATTAGAGCAAGCAGGACTTGAAGTTACTATGAGAGTTTCTCATGGCAGAGAGATTAACGCGGCTTGTGGACAGTTAGCTAACACATATAATAAATTCAAAAAAAAATGATTAAAAGTGCCAGACGCATAGACGCAGAGCCGATAACGCATTAGGTCAAAAAACCTATGTGTTATCGGCTTTTTTATTTAATATTGCGCAAAAGCCGCTGTTCCCTATTATAGAATGGATTGCGGGTAGTGTATTAAAGTCGCCCTTTTTTAAGGATACGGCGGTATCGGGGAGGTATCGCCGTGTCCATTTTTATTTACTGTAACCCGCCTAATGCTTTGCGGTCAAAAAAAGCTATGCTCCGCAAGCGGGATATTCCGGCTATGAATGTGAACTGTCAATACATTTAGCTACTGCTTACATTTCCTTTGCGCCCGTCCGCGTCTTGCGGACGGGCGCATTTTGCTTTTTTCAACTTTTTTCTGAAAAGCGCACTCAAGAGCCATCTCCCGAACGGGTACGGAGCGAAAGGGGCAGAGAGGACAAGCCCTTAACTCCCGTCCTCTACTCCACGCGGGAAGGAGGTGAACTCTATGGAGCTATCTTCTTCCGACAAGGAAAGAATACAACATCAGTACGACGCATTAGCAAAGAAAACTTTGGTCGGCGAAGCGAAAAGCCACCGCCGCACTCTTGCGAAACGCGCAGCACGCGAAGTTACTTTTTCGGATTTGAGCGGAAGCGAACTCGCGCAGCTTTTCACAACGGACGAATACGAAAGCGATTATTTCCGTTTTCAAGTGTCCGGCTTTGATGTACTCGTCAAAAATGAACTGCTTGCCGAAGCCCTTAACGCTTTGCCCGAAAGGAAACGCGACATTATCCTTTTGTCCTACTTCTTGGATATGAGCGACGCGGAAATTGGCGAACTGCTGAATGTTGTACGCACGACGGTTTTCCGGCACAGGAAATCCGCGCTTGCGAAAATCAAACAGTATTTGGAGGGAAAAGCAGATGATGAATACCGTTAGGAAGTCTGAAAATCTGTTGCCGTTCCCTGTCATTTCCGCAGCGGCAAACGGCGACACAACCGCCATGTGCGCGATCTTGAAGCACTACGAGGGTTACATAGCGAAACTTTGTACCCGCACGCTGAAAGACGACGCGGGCAATACCTATTCCTATGTGGACGAGGAAATGCGTAACAGGCTGCAAGTGCGCCTTATTACCCGCACCCTTGCTTTTCATGTAGGATAATCTTTTAGCCCATGCGGGGAGCGTGTCCCCTTTCCACGCTTCCCGTTATGGGCTATTTGTCGTTCCGCAAAAGCATATCCGCTGTTGATGTGCTTTTGCAGGCCGACAAAGCCTATTGTTCTTTGACAAAGAAAGCGGCCTTTGGTGCGCAGCATAACAGGCAAACGGGTACATTCCGTCTGTACCGAGCCAGTCGGCGGGTACGCCATGACAGCTTTTCCCCATAGGGGAAAAGCCGAGCGAGAACTACCGCGCCGTAAAACAGGTTTAGCAGCTTGTGGGCGACGACATACAAGGCGGCACAATGATACTCCCGCGTTGAACACCCTCAAAGTATTGCGCGGCGCACCCATAAGCATGGGCCGGGGTGAAACTCCCGTGAGGTTGCAGCTAACAACCGCCCGTTTTTGCCTTTTGACGAATATAGTTTATCCATACAGGAAAAGGAGGTTTTTCTAATGGATAAAAAACAGACAATTACAACCGAACGCAAAATAGGGAAAATCACCTATCTTGTTCAAGCGTTGCCGAGTGAAAAGGCAACCGATACAATCCATAAAAAGATTGAGAAACTCATTGTAAAGGATTTGCAGAAAAAGCCCGGAAATCCGGGATTTTTAGCGTCCGAGTAGTGCATTAGGCGGCGGGATATGGTATAATGATAGCAACACATTATACCTGTTTATTCGGCTGTCGGAAAGGAGGACTAATGTTACAGTCGAATAAAATCACCGCCCTTTACTGCCGTTTAAGTCAAGAGGATATGCAAGCCGGAGAAAGCGGAAGCATACAGCACCAAAAAATGATACTTCAACGCTATGCGGACGAACACCATTTTTTGAACACAAAGTTTTTTGTGGACGACGGATTTTCCGGCGTGAGTTTTGAGCGCGAGGGGCTGCAAGCGATGTTGCAGGAAGTGGAAGCCGGACGAGTGGCGACGGTCATTACCAAAGACCTTTCCCGTCTTGGCAGAAACTATCTGAAAACGGGCGAACTCATAGAGATTGTATTTCCCGAAAACGGAGTACGCTATATCGCGATCAACGACGGAGTTGACACAGCGCGGGAGGATAACGAGTTTACCCCCTTGCGGAACTGGTTTAACGAGTTTTACGCCCGCGACACAAGCAAGAAAATCCGCGCAGTTAAACAGGCACAGGCGCAAAAAGGCGAGCGCGTCAACGGGGAATATCCATACGGCTATATCCCAGACCCGAACAACCGCCACCACCTTATACCCGACCCGGAAACCGCGCCGATTGTCAAACAGGTTTTCGCTATGTTTGTTAGCGGCGTGCGTATGTGCGAAATCCAAAAATGGCTTGCGGAAAACAAAGTCTTGACGATTGGAGCGTTGCGCTATCAGCGTACAGGACAGGCGCGGTATCAGCGGGCAATGATCGCCCCCTATACTTGGCCGGACAAAACGCTCTATGACATATTAGCAAGGCAGGAATATTTAGGGCATACCATAACCGCGAAAACTCACAAGGTATCCTACAAGTCGAAAAAGACCCGGAAGAACGAAGAAGAACAACGCTATTTCTTCCCAAACACCCATGAGCCGCTTGTTGACGAGGAAACCTTTGAACTTGCGCAAAAGCGGATTGCTACCCGCCACCGCCCGACAAAAGCAGCGGAGATTGATATTTTTTCCGGCTTGCTGTTTTGCGCTGGTTGCAGACATAAGATGTATTACCAACAGGGCGTAAATATCGAGCCGCGCAAGTTTTCCTATTCTTGCGGCGCATGGCGCAACAGGGCAAGGACAGGCAGCGAGTGTACCTCTCATTATATCCGCAAAAACGTACTTCTTGATTTAGTGCTGGAAGATATGCGGCGGGTTTTGCGGTATGTTAAGGAACACGAACAGGACTTTATCTGTAAAGCTACCGAGTACGGCGACATGGAAGCGAGAAAGGCATTAGCGCAGCAGCAAAAGGAACTTTTCAAAGCACAGGCGCGTATGACCGAACTTGACACGCTTTTCCGCAAGCTGTATGAGGACAACGCATTAGGCAGACTGACAGATGAACGGTTTGTGTTTCTAACTTCCGGCTATGAGGACGAAAAGAAATCCCTTGCCGCAAGGATAGACGAGTTACAACAGCAGATCGCAACCGTTACCGAGCGAAAAAGGGATATATCAAGGTTTATTCAGATTGTCGGGAAATACAGCGACATACAGGAATTGACCTATGAAAACGTCCATGAGTTTATCGACCGTATTTTGATACATGAATTAGACCGGGAAACCAACACCCGGAAAATCGAAATCCATTACAGCTTTGTCGGACAGGTTGATACCGAGCAGGAGCCGACGCAAGTTGTCAACCATGACCGCCGCAACATGGTAGATGTAAAAAGTATCGCTATCTAACCCCAGCAAACTTCGCGCCTTCGCGACCGTCCTTCAAGTCCCTATTGAAGAACTACTTGAACCGGAAGAAGAATAGACCCACGGA
>NZ_JADMOD010000018.1:0-54059 GCF_015558525.1 Anaeromassilibacillus sp. D41t1_190614_C2
GAGGACGGTTTACTGTACTGCGGCAAGTGCCGCAAGCCGAAAGAAGCCTATTTTGCGCCGGATAAGGCCGCTATCTTCGGGCGCGACCGCCACCCGGCAGAGTGCGACTGCCAGAGAACCGCCCGCGAGGAACGGGAAGCCGCCGAAAAGCGGCGCAGACACCTTGACACCGTGGAAGAACTGAAACGCCGGGGCTTTACCGACCCCACCATGCGGGACTGGACTTTCGAGAACGACAACGGCAGGAACCCGCAGACCGGGCTTGCCCGCCGGTATGTGGAGCATTGGGAAGATATGCGGACAGACAATATCGGCTGCCTGTTCTGGGGCGGCGTAGGCACCGGCAAAAGCTACCTTGCAGGCTGTATCGCAAACGCCCTCATGGAGAAAGAAATCCCCGTCCGCATGACGAACTTTGCTCTTATCCTCAATGACCTTGCCGCCAGCTTTGAGGGGCGCAACGAGTACATTTCCCGCCTTTGTCGTTATCCGCTGCTGATCCTTGACGACTTCGGCATGGAACGCGGGACGGAATACGGGCTGGAACAGGTGTTCAATGTGATTGACAGCCGTTACCGCAGCGGCAAGCCGCTGATCGTCACGACCAACCTTACGCTGGACGACCTGCACAACCCGGAGGACACCGCCCATTCCCGGATTTATGACCGCCTGCTTTCCATGTGCGTCCCGGTACGCTTTACCGGCGACAACTTCCGGCAGGAAACCGCCAAGCGGAAAATGGAGAGCATGAAGAAACTGATTACCGACTGAAAGGAGTATTGCCTATGGCAGATAACAAGCAGCACGACACCCGCACCACCCGCCGCCCTGACTGTGTGACGGAAATCCGCATGGGCAATTCCGTCCTTGTCGTGTCCGGCTATTTCAAGAAAGACACCACAACCACAGCCGCCGACAAAATGGCGCGGGTACTGGAAGCGGAAGCCGCTGCTACACAGGAGCCGACTTATCCGGCGTGAACCGGGGCATGGAAAAGCGGCCATGCCAGGGAGCATGACCGCTGGAACGAAAATCGGAAGTGCTTTAGCAATTCTTAATCTCATTCTCTATAAAATAATTTGCAATTTCAAAGGCTTTTATTCTTCTCTTTGCCAATGTGATTTGTGATTTATAACGCTCGGAATTATCCTTTGATTCAAATGTTTTTACTGTTTCTCTTAGCTTGTGCAGAGTTGAATCAATTTGCCTTTTGGCCGCGGTTAATTCATCTATTGTATACTTCATGTTTTCTCCTTTAACTTCTGATTTTTTTGTTAAATCAGAGTATACCACGGAGTTATGAACTTTTCTACTGCAAATATGGGACGACAACCCATACCATAAAAATCGGAAAATTGAAAAGCTGTAAAGAAGCAAATTTAACGCTTTTGCCGCTGTACAGCCCCCGCCGTTCCGTGGTACAATGAAACCACGGAATAGTGGGGCTGGCTGTCGGAAACGGAGGATTTTATGTTAAGACAAGCCACCCAAAACCTCATTACCGCCCTTTATCCGAGATTGTCCCACGAGGATGAATTGCAAGGCGAGAGTAATTCCATATCGAACCAAAAAAGGATACTCGAAACCTACGCAAAACAGAACGGCTTTACCAATCTGCGCTGGTACACCGACGACGGTTTTTCCGGCGCGAACTTCCAGCGGCCCGGATTTCAAGCCATGCTTGCGGACATTGAAGCCGGGAAAGTGGGTACGGTCATCGTCAAGGACATGAGCCGGTTAGGGCGAAACTACTTGCAGGTAGGGTTTTACACGGAAATGCTGTTCCCTCAAAAGGGTGTGCGTTTTATCGCTGTCAACGATAATGTGGACAGTGCCAGCGAGGGCATGGACAACGATTTTACCCCGCTGCGAAATCTGTTCAATGAATGGCTGGTGAGAGATACGAGCAAGAAAATCAAGGCAGTGAAAAAGTCAAAAGGCATGAGCGGCAAGCCTGTTACCAGCAAGCCGGTTTACGGCTATGTGATGGACGAGGACGAGAATTTTATTATAGACGAGGAAGCCGCCCCGGTGGTGCAGCAGATTTACCAGCTTTGCCTTGCCGGGAACGGCCCGACCAAGATTGCCCGTATGCTGACGGAGCAGCAAATCCCCACGCCGGGGACGCTGGAATATCAGCGGACAGGCAGCACCCGCCGTTATCACCCAGGCTATGAGTGCAAATGGGCGACCAACACCGTCGTTCATATCCTCGAAAACCGAGAGTACACCGGATGTCTGGTGAACTTCAAAACGGAAAAGCCTTCTTATAAGGTCAAGCACAGCATAGAGAACCCCGTCGAGAAGCAGGCCATTTTCGAGAACCACCATGAGCCGATCATCGACAAGGAAACATGGGAACGGGTGCAGGAGTTACGCAAACAGCGCAAACGCCCGAACCGCTACGATGAAGTGGGGCTGTTCTCCGGGATTTTGTTCTGCGCCGACTGCGGCCATGTGCTGTATCAGCAGCGGTATCAGAACAAAGACCGCAAACAGGACTGCTACATCTGCGGCAGCTACAAGAAGCGCACCCGCAACTGTACGGCGCACTTTATCCGCACCGATCTGTTGACCGCTGGTGTCCTGGCAAATCTCCGGCAAGTGACCGAATACGCAGCCAAGCATGAGAGCCGGTTTGTGAAACTACTTGTCCAGCAGAACGAGATCGGCGGCAAGCGAAAGACCGCCGCAGCCATCAAGCAGCTTGAACAGGCGCAGGAACGCATTTCTGAAATCAGCCGCATTATCAAGCGGCTGTATGAGGACAATGTAAACGGCAAAATCAGCGATGAGCGTTTCATGGAACTGTCGGCTGACTACGAAGCCGAGCAAGCGGAGCTGAAAAAGAGAGCCGCCGCCCTGCAAGCCGAACTGGACAAGTCACAGGCAGCTACCGTCAACGCCGAGAAATTTATGGGCATTGTCCGCAAGCACCTTGCCTTTGAAGAACTGACCCCCACTCTCTTGCGGGAAATGATCGAGAAAATTGTGGTGCATGAGTGCAGCTATGATGAGAACGGCACCCGCAGGCAGGACATTGAGATTTATTACAGCTTTGTCGGCAAGATTGACTTGCCCGAATAACCGCCCGACCTATCCGACACAATGGCCAAGTGTCGGATAGGAACGGCAAAATTTTTTGCACTTCTATTGCTTCTTTATCACACATAAGCAAAGAGCCAGGGCATGAAGCAGCTCATGGCGGGTGGCGGCATCATCGTGCTGGGCACCACCCTGATCCCCCTGCTGTCTGGCCTGTTTTAAGGGCGATAGCTTATGGGATTTCTCACCGACTGGCTGACAGACTGGTTAAAAGGGCTTCTGATTGAGGGGATCATAGGCAACCTCACGGGGCTTTTTGATACGGTCAATACCCGTGTCGGAGAGATTGCGGTGCAAGTGGGGACGACCCCGGCGGCGTGGAACGCCGGGGTCTTTTCCCTCATACGGCAGCTTTCTGAAACGGTGATACTGCCGATTGCCGGTCTGGTCTTGACCTTTGTTGCCACCTATGAGCTGATCCAGCTCATCATCGAAAAAAACAACCTGCACGATCTGGACTATTGGATTTTCTTCAAGTGGATTTTCAAAACGGCTGCGGCCATCCTCATTCTGTCCAACACATTCAATATCGTCATGGCGGTGTTTGATGTGTCCCAAAGCGTGATTGCCAGCGCAGCCGGGATTGTGCAGGGCTCAACGGACATTTCTTCCTCCATGATCGATACGCTGGAGGCAAGTCTGGAAACCATGAGCCTTGGCGCTCTGTTGGGGCTGTGGCTCCAATCGTTCCTCATTCATGTAACCATGTGGGCGCTGAACATCGTGATTTTCGTCATCGTCTACGGGCGCATGATTGAGATTTACCTGCTCACAAGTCTGGCCCCGCTGCCCGTGGCGACCCTCTCCAACCGGGAGCTGGGCAGCATGGGGCAAAATTATTTGAAGTCCCTGTTTGCCGTGGGATTCCAAGGGATGCTGATCCTTGTGTGCGTCGCCATCTATGCGGTGCTCATTCAAGGGATCGCCACGGGCGGCGACCCCATCGGGGCCATTTGGGGCTGTGTGGGGTACACGGTGCTTTTGTGCTTCTGTTTGTTCAAAACGGGGACGATTGCCCGGAGCATCTTTAGTGCTCATTAAGAAAGCAGGATGGAACGAGTGATATGCTGACCTCAACACAGCGGGATGTAAAATATGCCAAACTGAACGGCACCCACGCCGACCAGCTGGAACAGACACAGACCCATACCAAGCAGCACGAATAGGAGCGATAAAGAAAAGGACGGGCAAGTTACCCGTCCTTTATACTGTTTGATAAATCGGAAGTTATCTCTTATTTAGAAAATAGCATGAAAAACCATAGGAACAATGAGAATCAAAATCGCACCTACTGCACATACAACAATTACCTTTTGAAAACTTTGTTTTTCTTGTTCAGTCATGTCATTATACCATTTCATGAGCGAGTACCTCCATAACTTCCGATTTTTTGCTCTTATTATACTGGAAAACTATGAACAAATCAACCAGAGAAAGAGAGGTATCGACCATGTACTACACCCAAGAATGATAGATCGGGCGACTCAAGCCGATTTTCGCAGGGAGAACCGCCGGAACGCGCCGGACAGGAATACCAATGGAAGCGGCACAACTATTTAACTATCCGCAGATACAAGTAGTACCGGCACAGCCAGAGCACGGGTGGCGATCCCATCGGAGCCATTTGGAGCAGCGTGGGGTACACGGTGCTGCTGTGCTTTTGCCTGTTCAAAACAGGGACGATTGCCCGGAGCATCTTTAGTGCTCATTAAGAAAGGGGTGTTGTATGCCAAGAAGATACGGGCCGGACGGAACGGCCCTGTGGAATGGAAAAGCCCCGGAGGAATTTTCCGAGGCGGATGTGTACCGCTTCATGGCGGAAACGGAGGAGGTGCTGCAAAAGCGGGAGCTGCTGGGCGGCGAGAGCGACGCAAGGTCGATTGCCCAGCGGCTGGCCGAGGGCCGCACACAGGCCGCCCGGGACAACGCCGCCCGCCCCGCCAAGGTAGCGGCGAAGGAGTCCAGGCATGACCGATAACCGGACTTTGGGACAAAATGTCCCAAACATGGCGGAGGGCCTGTACCTCATGGACGGGATCAAGGGGCTGCTGTCCCTGCCCCAGCACTCGGTTGATATGCTGCTCACCGATCCGCCCTACGGCACCACCCGGAATTACTGGGATGTGCCGCTGCCGCTCCCCGAGCTGTGGGAGGCGGTGAAATGGGCGGTCAAGCCCAACGGGGCGGTGCTGTTCTTCGCCCAATGCCCCTATGACAAGGTGCTGGGGGCGTCCAACCTGTCCATGCTCCGCTATGAGTGGGTATGGTACAAGGAACGGGGGACGGGTTTTCTCAACGCCAACCGAGCTCCGTTGAAAAAGTCAGAGAACATTCTGGTGTTCTACCAGAAGTCCCCGGTCTATCATCCGCAATTCACCTATGGGGAGCCATATCACCGGGTATATTCCCGCAGCGGCTCCAGCACTAACTATGGAGCATTTGAGCGTGTTGGTACGAAGTCCAGCGATGGGCGGCGCTATCCGGGAAATGTGCTGTTTGTCCCTACGGTGATGGGCGGCATCCACCCGACACAAAAGCCTGTGGAGCTGTGCGAATACTTCATAAAGACCTACACCGACGAAGGAGCGGTGGTAGCGGATATTTGCGCTGGCTCCGGCACAACGGCGGTGGCGGCCCTCAATACGGGCCGCCGCTTCATCTGTTTTGAAAACGCCCCGGCCATCTACGGCCCCGCCGTCCAGCGCATTGAGCAGGCACGGCTGGCCGTGGAGCGTGGCGGGAAAGGAGTGTAATTATCGGAGCATATTCCATCATCTACGCCGATCCCCCGTGGCGCTACTCCCAAAAGGGCTTGCAGGGGGCGGCGGAGCATCATTACCCCACCATGAGAATTGACGAGCTTTGTGCGCTGCCTGTGGCCGATCTTGCGGCCCCGGACAGCGCACTATTCCTGTGGGCCACCTTTCCCCAGCTCCCGGAGGCCCTGCGGCTGATCCGGGAATGGGGCTTCACCTACAAAAGCGTGGCTTTCGTCTGGCTCAAGAAAAACCGCAAGGCGGATAGCTGGTTTTATGGACTGGGCTTCTGGACACGGGCCAATGCGGAGGTGTGCCTGCTGGCGACACGGGGCCACCCCAAGCGGCAGGCGGCCAACATCCACCAGTTTATCATTTCGCCCATCGAGGCCCACAGCAAAAAGCCGGACGAGGCCCGGGACAAGATTGTGGCCCTCATGGGCGAGCTGCCCCGTGTGGAGCTGTTCGCCCGGCAGACCCCGCCCGGCTGGGATGTGTGGGGCAACGAGGTACAGTCCACGCTCCGGGACTTCGGGACAAATTGTCCCAAGGTGAGCAAGAAAGGAGGCTGACCTATGCCCTATGTGAATGTCCCCAATGACCTGTCCAAAATCAAAACCAAGATTGCCTTTAACCTCACCAAGCGGCAGCTGATCTGCTTCGGGATCGGGGCGGCCATCGGGATTCCCACCTATCTGCTGACCCGTGGGGCCATCGGCAACACCGGGGCGCTGTTCGTCATGCTGGGGATCATGCTCCCGGCCTTTCTCATGGCGATGTACGAAAAGGACGGGCTGCCCTTTGAAAAGGTGCTGCGGAACATGATCAACACCAAGTTCCTGCGTCCCGGCATCCGGCCCTATCGGACGCAAAATATCTATGCTCCATTCACGGGAAAGGAGGAGTCTATTGAACGCAGCCAAAAAGAAGCCAAACGCAAAAAGAAATGAGCGCCGAGCGGTGGTTTCCGCCCAGCAGACCATCCCCTATGTGGCGATGCACCCGGACGGGATCTGTCAGCTCCCCGGCGGGCTCTACACCAAAACCGTGGAATATGAGGACATCAACTACGCCGTGGCGTCCACCGAGGATCAGACCGCCATCTTCGGTGGGTGGAGCTCGTTTCTCAACTACTTCGACAGTTCCTTGCCCTTTCAGCTCTCCTTTGTCAACCGCCGTTCCCGCAGCGCCAACCGCTACAAGGTGAACATCCCGGAACAGGAGGACGAGTTCAACAGCATCCGGCATGAATATGTGGAGATGCTCAAAGGCCAGATCGCCAAGAGCAACAACGGCATTGAGCGCACCAAGTACATCACCTTTGGGCTGCCCGCTGGCAGCGTGGCCGAGGCCCGGCCCCGTCTGGGCCGTGTGGAGGCGGATGTCATGGGCAACCTCAAACGGCTGGGGGTGCAGTCCCAGCCCTTGGATGGCCGTGACCGTCTGGCGGTGCTCCACGGCCAGATGCACCCGGGGAGCCGGGAGCCGTTCCGCTTTTCATGGAAGGACATTCCCCAGCACGGCATGGGGACAAAGGACTATATCGCCCCGGACAGCTTCGACTTCCGGCAATCCCGGACTTTCCGGGTGGGCCAGTCGTGGGGCGCTGCGTCCTACTTGCAGATTTTGGCGTCGGAGCTCTCGGACAAGTTGCTGGCGGAAATCTTGGAGCTGGACGCCGAGCTCACCGTCACGCTCCATATTCAGACGGTGGATCAGCTCAAAGCCATCAAGACCATCAAGGGAAAAATCTCCGACATTGGCCGCATGAAGGCCGAGGAACAGAAAAAGGCGGTGCGGGCCGGGTACGATATGGAGATTTTGCCCCCCGATCTCATTACCTTTTCCAAGGACGCCGCCGAGCTGCTGGCCGATCTCCAATCCCGCAACGAGCGAATGTTCCTGCTGACCTTTACCGTGGTGAACATCGCACCCACCCGGCAGCGGCTGGAAAATGATGTGTTCACCGTGGGCGGCATCGCACAGAAATACAACTGCGCCTTGAATCGGCTGGACTGGCAGCAGGAGCAGGGCTTCGTGTCCTCGCTGGTGCTGGGGTACAACGGTATCGAGATCCAGCGGGGCATGACCACCAGCTCCACGGCTATCTTCATTCCCTTTATGACCCGGGAGCTCCGCATGGGCGGTCAGGCGCTCTACTACGGCATGAACGCCCTTTCCCACAATGTTATCATGGCTGACCGCAAAAAGCTGAAATCAGCCAACGGGATGTACCTCGGCTCCACGGGCTCCGGCAAGAGCTTTGCCGCCAAGCGGGAGCTGATCAATGTGTTCCTTGCTACCAATGACCGGATCATCGTGGTAGATCCGATGGGCGAATACGCCCCGCTGGTGCAGCGGCTGGGCGGGCAGGTCATTGAGATTGCCCCGGACAGCCCCCACCACATTTCGCCTATGGATTTGCAGATGAACGCTAACGACGATGAAAGTCCACTTTCCATGAAGGCGGATTTTTTGTTGTCCCTGTGCGAGCTGATCGTGGGCGGACGGGAGGGCTTGCAGCCCATTGAGAAA
Organism: Anaeromassilibacillus sp. D41t1_190614_C2; assembly: GCF_015558525.1. Lineage (NCBI taxonomy): Bacteria > Bacillati > Bacillota > Clostridia > Eubacteriales > Acutalibacteraceae > Anaeromassilibacillus > Anaeromassilibacillus sp. D41t1_190614_C2. The sequence goes on from NZ_JADMOD010000018.1 coordinate 8,397, forward strand.
ACCGTGATTGACCGCTGTGTGCGGCTGGTGTACCGGGAAATGGCGCTGGGTCTGGAAACGGCCAAAACGCCGCTGTTGCAGGATTTGTACGAGGAGCTTTTGAAGCAGCCGGAGCCGGAGGCCCGCCGTGTGGCAACGGCGCTGGAGCTCTACTGCACCGGCTCCCTCAACCTGTTCAACCACCCCACCAATGTCAATCTCAATTCCCGGGTGGTGTGCATCGTCCTCAAAGGGCTGGGCGAAAATCTCCGCAAGATCGCCATGCACACCACTAACGAGTTTGTTACGGCGGCGGTGAACGCCAACCACAAGGCCGGGATCGCTACATGGTGCTACTTTGATGAGTTCCATATCCTGCTGCGGGACGAGCTCACCGCCAGCTACTTTGTAGCTGTTTGGAAGATGCTCCGTAAAAAGGGCTGCGTTCCCAGCGCCCTCACCCAAAATGTGAAAGACCTGCTGGCAAGCCCGGCCATCTCCAACATTCTGGACAACACGGATTTTCTGATCCTGTTGTCCCAGGCCCAAAGTGACCGGGCGATCCTCGCCAAGCAGCTGGGCATTTCCGAGCATCAGCTGTCCTACATTACTCACTCCAATTCCGGCGAGGGGCTGCTGTTCTATGGAAATGTGACCATCCCGTTTGTGGATCGGTTCCCCAAGGGAGAGATTTATAACCTGCTGACCACCCGTCCGGAGGATATGGCCCATGAACGAAAAGACGAATAAGGCCGGGGCCACTTCGGGACAAAATGTCCCGAAGTCCCCCAAGTCCAAGTTTCGGCACAAGAGCCAGCAGGAGCAGACCGCCGCCAGCAAGCTCCGCATGGAAAAGCGGGGTGAAAAGCTGGAGAAGGCCAAGGAGAAGCTGGCGAAACAGAAGCCGCCCAAGCCGCCCGGCCCGGTTCGCCGGGTGGCCGGGACGGTGGGCGGCGGCGTTCACGGGTATGTGCATGGCAAGCTGTTTGAGGTGGAGCAGGAAAATGTGGGCACCGAGGGCGCTCACCGCTCCGAGCTGGTGGGCGAGTCCGCCCTGCGCCACGGCAAGCGGTTTGTGCAAAAGAAAATCCGGGAGCACCCGGCCAAGGCTGTCCGCAAGGCCGAGTCCAGGCACATCAAGGCCAGGTTGGACTATCACTACCGCATGGCCGCCCAGGAGCACCCGGAAATGCGGGGCAACGCCCTGTCCCGGCTGATCCAAAAGCAGAAAATCAAGCGGCAATATGCCAAGCAAGCACGGGAGGCCGCAAAACAAGGAGCCAAGACCGCTGAAAAAACGGCAGTCACCACAGAAAAGCTGGCGGCCCGGGCCGTGGGCTTCGTCAAGCGGCATCCCGTGGGGGCGCTGCTGTTTGTAGCGGTGTTCCTGCTGCTGGTGATGATGCAGTCCTGTATGTCCTCGCTGGCGACGCTGGGCAACGGTACGGCAGGGGCTGTGGGGGCATCCACCTATCCCGCCGAGGACGCTGACCTGCTGGGGGCCGAGGCTGCCTATTCCGGCATGGAGGCCGATCTGCAAAACTATCTGGACACCTACACCAGCACCCACAGCTACGACGAATACCATTTCGACCTCGATGAAATAGAACATGATCCCTATGTGCTGCTGTCCATCATCAGCGCATGGCACGAGGGAGAATGGACGCTGGCCGAGGTGCAGGACACCCTGCAAATGCTCTTTGGCCGCCAGTACACGCTCACGGAAACGGTGGTAACGGAAACCCGGTATGACGCAGAGGGCGATCCCTACACATGGTATATCTGCTATGTCACGCTGGAAAGCGAAAACCTTTCCCACCTGCCTGTCTACATCATGGGCGAGGAACAGCTCTCCCGGTATGCCCTCTACATGGCGACGCTGGGCAACCGTCCCGATCTGTTCCCCGGCTCCGACTATGTGGGCAAGTACACGGGCGATCCCGTGGAGCATGAAGTCCCCGAGGAATATCTGACGGACGAAACCTTTTCCGCCCTGCTCACCGAGGCGGAGAAGTACATCGGCTATCCGTATGTCTGGGGCGGCTCCAGCCCGTCCACTTCCTTTGACTGCTCCGGCTACCTCTCATGGGTGCTCAATCAATGCGGCTGGGATGTGGGGCGGCTGGGGGCCCAGGGCCTATACAACTACTGTACCCCCACCAGCTCACCCCAGCCGGGCGATCTGGTGTTTTTTGTTGGCACCTACGATACGCCGGGGGTAAGCCATTGTGGGCTGTATGTGGGGGATGGCTGGATGCTCCATTGCGGAGATCCCATCAGTTACGCCAACCTCAACAGCAGCTATTGGCAATCTCATTTCTACGCCTACGGGCGTTTAACGTAATGTCTGTATGCCAAAGCAAATGCTTTGGCATGGCGTGTCCAGGACACGCCGCCGCATGGGGGAGACCCCATGCGGGCATACATTGTGGCAATGTTTTGATTTCATTCCCGATGAAATGATGCGGCGTTGCCGCATCGGTCAACCGCATAGCGGTTGACAAAAACATTACCGTAAAGGAGGCTTTCATGGCAATTTCCAAAAGCGCAAAGATCGAGGCCGAGATTGAAAAGGTCAAGGCCAAAATCACCGAACAGCAGACCCGGCTGAAGGAGCTGGAACAGAAAAAGGTGGAGGCGGAAAACAGCGAGATCGTGGACATCGTGCGGGGTATGAGCATCCCACTTGCCGAACTGCCCGTGGTGCTCCAGCAGATCCGGGCCGGGGCCACCTTGGGACAAAATGTCCCGAAGTCCGAGGAGGTGTCTGAATGAAAAAACTGCGTGTTTTGATGGTAACGCTGTGCGTTGCCGTGTTCCTGTGTGGCTTCTCCGTTACGGCCTACGCCGGGGGCGGCCCCGAATGGGAGGGCCTTGACCCTGCGGAGGAAACCGCCACCCCCGAGCCCACCATTGAGCCGGGAGAGGGCTTCACCGAGGAGGGTAGCCTTGTGACCCGGGATCTGCTCTACGACGAGCACACCAACAAGCAGTTTATCACCGTCCAGACCAGCGGCGGCAGCACCTTTTACATCGTCATTGACTACGACAAGCCCACCGACGAGGACGCTGAACAATATGAAACCTACTTTTTCAGCGTGGTGGACGAGGCCGATCTGCTGGCCGCTCTGGAGGCGTCCGGGACGGAACTGCCCGAGTGTACCTGTGTGGAAAAGTGCGTGGCGGGGGCAATCAATATGGATTGCCCGGTCTGCTCCACTAATATGACCGAGTGCGTGGGGGTGGAACCCGAGCCCGAACCCGTGGAGGAGCCGGAGCCTACCCCCGAGCCGGAGCCCGAACAGGCGGGTGGAAACACCGGGACGATCCTGCTCATTCTGGCGGTGGCGCTGGTGGGCGGCGGAGCCGGGTGGTATTTCAAGGTCTACCGTCCCAAGCAGCAGCGGGACGCTGAAACTGAGGAGGACTACGAGGACGAACTGGAAACCTACGACGATACCCCGCCGTGGGACGAGGAGGACGAGGACGAAACGGAGGGCGACAAATGAAATTCACCAACAGTCCCTATGAAACGATGATGCAGCAGGTTCCCCGGTATGAGCGGCCCGAGCCTGTCAAGGCCCCGGAGGGCTCCCGCTGCCACGGCTGCCCCTACTGGCGGGGGATCGGGTGCGTGGCCTGCTACCGGGAGCTGCTGAAAGGCACTGGCGGCGGGAGGTGAAGCGGTGGCCCGAGAGCTGACCCGTGAGGAAAAGACGGCTATCCGCAAGCTGGTGACAAGGCTGTGCGCCAACTATGACCGGGATATGGGCTGCCTTCCGCTGGACTGCCCCTGCTATATGCTGGAAAAGTGCTGGACGGGGGCGCTGTGCCGCTACTTCCGGGAGGCGGTGCTGCCCAATGATCCCGTGCTGGAGGCATCCCTTGCTGCGGAAGGCCCCGCTCCGGAAACACGGCCCTGCCCGATATGCGGCAGGGCTTTTCTCCCCGATGGCCGAACACGGTATTGCTCCCCCGGCTGCGCCAAGGCTGCAAGGCTCAAAAAGCAGCGGGGCTATATGCGGAAATACCGGGGATGATGCGTTAGCATTTGGCCCCGGAAAACCCGCTTGTCACAAGGCTTTTCGGGGGCGGTTCGGGAGGGGGCAATACCTTTTCCCGTCCGCCCCGGTTTTGCGGAAATAGTGCTAACATTTCGGAAAGGAGGATGCCCGTGGAGATCAATGCGGATTATGTGATCCGCCGCACCATCCTGTTTGACAACAAATGCGGCTTTGTGCTGGGGGAAAACCCAAAGGCCCCAAACCCCTATGTGACATGGCAATTCAACGAGCAGGACGGACACCGGGACTACTTTTGGGGCCACTACCACAACGAGCCGGATATGGCCGAGCGTGACCTGCATAACCGGGCCGAGGACTATCAGCGGCGCTATTATGTGCAGGAAGTGGAGCAGGCCCCGGACAAGGAAACCTACAAATACTACTCCACCCAGCGGCCTATCGACATCGGCACCTACCCCAAGAGTTACTTCAACCGCCCGATCCACATGGATGTTTACTTTACCCGCCAGCAGGTGCCGGGCGAGGCGTTCCAGGCGTGGGGGGCGATCACTTATGCCCAACCCTTGACGGATCGGGAAATGCGGGACTATGAGCTGCGGCCCGCCCGTGAAAATCTGGACATCCGGCGGCAGATGGACGCCCAAGCTCAGGTGGTGGGCAAATGGGAGGATGCCCACCATGTCCCGGAGCAAAGGCGGCTGACATGGTTTTACCCCGACTTCGGCAGCTATGTGGCGAAAGAGTATGTCACCCCGGAGCAGCTTGCCGCCCGTGCTCATGGGGTGGAGCGCCAAGTAGCGGCCAAGGCCCACAAGGAGGGCAAACAGCCGATTGCCCAGCAGATGAAAACCGCCCAAAAACAGGCTGAGGAGCACCGGGGCCAGACCGTCCCCAAGAAGTCCGCTCCCCACCGTGACGAGAGATAGGAGGTACTATGCACAAACAGGATAACCCGCTGAAAACCGTGGAGCTGTCCACCGAGCAGAATTACAACATGATCGACGGCCTGCTGAACAACGCTCCGGCCCTGCCGCCCCAGCCCCCGGAAAAGGAGCTGGACAAGGTGAAGGAGCCGCCCAACAAGCACAGGAGCCGGGAGCGTGAGGAGCGGTGACAAAGAAACGCCGCCGCTGTGTCCATCTTCATGTCATGGTGACGCCGGAGGAGCAGGCGCTGATCGGGGAACGCATGGCCGAGGCGGGCATTTCCAACATGGGGGCCTATATACGGAAAATGGCCTTGAATGGCTATGTGCTCCATGTTGACCTCTCGGACATCCGGGAGCTGGTGTCCCTCCAGCGGCGGTGCGCCAACAACCTCAACCAAGTGGCGATCCATGTGAACACCTACGGCGGCATTTACCCCGACGAGATCAAGACCCTGCAACGGGACTACGCTGACCTTTGGGGGCCGCTGTCCGATCTGCTGAAAAAGCTGTCGGCGGTGGTGGAGCTCTGACCTGTCGGGGAGTGGCCTTGTGCTGCTCCCCGGCTTTTTTCTTTGGGACAAATTGTCCCGAAGTAACCAAAAGAATAGGGACAAGGCGAAGATCCGCTGATCTCTGTCTTGTCCCTGTTCTCTTGCATCGCACATGAGGTTATTTGTTGCCTACCATTTCTTTTACAATCGCTGCTAAATGCTCCAATGAAGCAGCATCCAGCTTCTTCATATCCTCTACCAGATCGGCAATCTGGGCAGGATAGGCGTTGCCATCATCAAAAAACTGCTGCGGTGTAATACCAAAGTATTCGCAGATATAGAACAGACCTTGCAAAGATGGCAGGGCTTTCTTGTTCTCGATCTGATTGACATAGCTGTTGTTCTGGCCCAGCGACAGCGACATATCACGGGCCGAAACATTCTTTTGCATCCGCAACTGTGCGATACGGTTTTGAGTAAATTCCTCGTACACGGGAACAACCCTCCCTTCTCGCATTATTCTATATCGTACACCCCTCTTAAATACGATATTCTGTCCTGTGTATTCCCTGACATACGATATTAAATCCTTTATCTTTTGAATATACACAGGCTCAAATATTGCGAAAAGGAGAGGACTATAATGGACAAAAAGACTTGCTGCGTTACGGGGCATCGGGATATTCCGGCTGAACGAATTGCCTATGTAGAGCAAGAGCTCCGGCGGGAAGTGCGGGCGGCGATTGAGGATGGATATACCCGTTTTATTTCTGGCTTTGCAGAGGGAACTGACCTCATGTTTGCGGCCATTGTAGCCGAGGAAATGGAACACCATCCCGAGCTGTTTTTGGAGGCAGCTATTCCCTATGCGGGCCGCATAAAAACGAAAAATCAACAATTCCATGAGCTGCTGCGGGCCTGCAACGGGGTCAAGATCGTATGCAAGGAATATGAGCACTCATGCTTCATGCAGCGAAACCGTTATATGGCTGGGGAGTCCCAGCGGGTGATCGCTGTTTATGATGGGCGAGATCGTGGCGGGACGCTTTTCACCATGCGCTATGCTCATACGCTGGGGAAGGAAGTCCGGATGATACGGGTATAAACTTCGGGACATTTTGTCCTAAAGTTTTGCACGCTTCAAAGCTGGTTGTCGAATAGACGATGAAAAAATTATAGACCTGTTTTTTAAGCATGACCAATAGTGCATACGGAACCAAATGTTAATTTGCGTTGCTTTTGGTTGCTTGTGGCTGCGGGATATTTTGAGTATAATAAAAATAACTTAGAGAGGAGCTGAACTATATGTTTGGAGATAATTTGAAAAAAGCACGAAAAGAAAAGGGGCTTTCCCAAGAGGCTCTCGCAGAGAAATTAAATGTTGTGCGCCAGACTATCTCGAAATGGGAAAAGGGACTATCAATTCCAGATGGAGATATGCTTATAAAATTATCGCAAGTTTTAGAAGTGTCTGTGGAAACTTTACTTGGAAGCAAAGTCCCGTTGGAAAATACAAACGCCGTTAATCAAGCAATACAATTTCAAATAATAAATAGCCTTTTAGAAAATTCTCAACGAGGGGGTGCTAAAATGTCTGGAATAATGATGATGGGCGTATTCATCTCGCTGATAGGCGTATTTTTCTCTGTTGTTCTAATGACGCTGGCTACACTAAATGATGTTACATTAAATGGAACGGTAGGGATTATTGGCTTGCTCAAAGGCTATGGTGCTATGGACTTCTTTACTGTTTCTATTGCCCTTATTATTCTGGGTATTGCACTCTTTGGAATAGGAACATATATCAAGTTCAAAAGCAAAAAATAATACACAGTTATTACCGAGCCAGACACACAACCACAAAAAGTTTAATAGCCTTTTTGGAGAGGAACGCTATTTTTGCATAGAAAATGGCAGCTCTTTTCTTTTGCCCATGAGCAGAAAGGAGCCCCCATGACGAAACCGAGGGAGAAATCCCGTAAGGAATTGACCGATAACAATAAACTTCTGGACATTTTGTCCCAAAGTCATATCAGCTCGACATCCTTGTGCCCCTATTTTTACGGAGTTATAATTATCATAGGAGGACAAACCAAGCAGATTTTACAGGAGGTAGCTGATATGATCGTTCTCAAAATCCTTGCCGCCCCCTTTGTGGTGGCGCTGACCCTGCTCGTTGCCATCGTGTCGTTTCTCTATTGCGTGGCTTCGGCCCTGTGTCATATAGGCTGCGTAGTACTGACCCTGCTGGCCCTTGTCCTGTTCATCGGCGGCCAGACGCTGGGCGGCGTGGTGTTCCTTGTACTGGCGTTTCTCGTTTCGCCCTTTGGCATCCCGGCCATCGCTGACTGGCTTATGGACAGGCTCTACTCGCTGAAATACTCCTTGCAGGATTTCATCACAGGCTGATACTTCGGGACAACTTGTCCCAAAGTTTGAGCGGCGGCTGGCAACAGCCGCCGTTTGTCGTATCGAAAGGAGGGCTGCCTACGGCCACAACCTATTTCAAAAAGCACAAGATCAGCAAGGGTGAAACCGTTGCCCAATCCTTGAAAGAGCGGTTTGACTATGGGCAAAACCCGGACAAGACGCAGGGCGGCGAATTGATTTCCTCCTACGAGTGCGACTACATGACCGCCGATGCGGAGTTCCTGCTCTCCAAGGCCAAGTACAAGGCCGCCACGGGCCGGGAACAGCGGCGGGATGCCGATGTACTGTGCTATCAGATCCGCCAGTCATTCAAGCCGGGCGAGATCACCCCGGAGGAGGCAAACCGGGTGGGCTACGAAACGGCGATGCGCTGGACAAAGGGCAAGTATGCCTTTTTCGTCGCCACCCACACAGACCGCCAGCACATTCATAACCACATCTACTATAACTCCACTTCGCTGGATTGCTCCCACAAGTTCCGGGATTTTATCGGCTCGGCCCGGGCGGTGCGGCGGCTCTCTGACCGGGTGTGTCTGGAAAATGACCTGTCCGTGATCACCAACCCCAAGCTCCATAGCAAGGGCCGTTTTCTCCATTACGGAGCGTGGCTCGGGACGGAGCGCCAGCCCTCCTACAAGGAACGGCTGCGGGCGGCCATCTGTGCTGTCCTTGCCAAAAGCCCGGACAGCTTTGATACCTTTCTTCGGCTCATGGAGGAGTCCGGCTATGCAGTCAAGCGGGGGCGTGGCGGTGCGATCTCGTTCCTTGTGCCGGGGCAGCAGCGGGCCACCCGGCTCCGCTCATCTACCCTCGGGGAAGGCTTTGATCCCGGGGACATCCGGGATGTAATTGCGGGCAAGCGCCCCTTGCCGAAGTTGGACGCTCCGGCCCCCGCTGCGCCCAGGCGTGTCGATCTGATCGTGGATATACAGGAGCGGCTCCGCTCCGGGAAAGGCCCGGCCTATGAGCGGTGGGCCAAGGTGTATAACCTCAAACAGATGGCCGCTGCGCTGCAATTCATGCAGGAGCATCAGATCAGCGAATACGGCCAGCTCACCACCGAGGCCGAGGCTGCGTCAGCCCGTTTCCATGCGTTGACGGAGCAGCTCCGACAGACCGAGGCTGACCTTGCCTATACTTCCGAGCTCATGGGGGCCGTGGTGCAATACGCCAAGACCCGGCCCGTATTTGACGAGTACAAGGCGGCCAAGTATAGCAAGAGATTTCTGGCCCAGCACGAGGCGGAGCTGGCGGACTACCGGGCAGCCAAGGCCGCTTTGAACGATCTGCTGGACGGGGCCAAACTGCCCAAGATGGCGCAATTAAAAGAAAAGCGCCGCAAGCTGGCGGCGGAGAAAAAGGCCCTGTACGCCAAGTACCGGGCCGCCCAACAGGAAATGCGGCAGGCCGTGGCGGTCAAGACCAATATTGACTATCTGCTGGGCGTGACGGACGGACGCAAGAATAAGGAACAGGAGCGGTAGCGACGGTGACGCAGACAATTTACTTTGGGACATTTTGTCCCGAAGTGCCGGGTTTGGGGAGGCTCCCCAACAAGCGTTTTTGCGGCCCTCTCGGGCCGCAAAAATAGCAAGTGTGGCCACACTTGCCCTGCTTGCCGTTAGTGCGCTGCCCCAAAACAGGGCAAAAAACGGAGGTGCGTGTTTCTCTTACGCATCCTCCGTTTCCCGGGCCTTTTGTAGTCCCTCTGCGGTGTATTTCATTACGGTTAGCTCTTTTTCGTCCATTGTGTTGAGCATGACATCTATCTGTTTCCGGCAGGTGCTCTCTCCGTTGAGCTTGTCCGGGAAAAAGAATTGATCCACGGAAATCTCCAGCAGGGTGACAAGCTGATAGAAAGTATCAAAGCTGGGGTATTGTCCCCGGTTCTCGATATACATGATGGAGCGTGGGGTACGGTTCACAAGCTGGGCAAGGTATTCCTGCGTCCAGCCTTTTTCCTCCCGCTTGCGCTTGATCTCACGGCCCAGAGCGTGGAAATCAAGGTGTTTGTCGTATTGGTACATTCTCATATCACCCTATATTATTCTACATTTCGGGTTTTGACATGAGAACGAAATGAAATTTTATATGTAGTAGTATTTTGTTTCGCCACACAACATTGATTGACGCAGATAACGGAGATATAATATTTGCGTAATTTCATATACACTCCACAAGTCAGGAGTAGACTGCACAAGGAGGTGTTTTCATGGCAACAATAATGATTGTGGAAGATGATAGACAAACAAATGATGCGGTTTCTGAATATCTAAAATCGTTTGGGCACCGAATACTCTCGGCCTATGACGGTGATGAAGCATTACAACTTTTTGAGCGCAGTAAAATCGATCTGCTTATTCTGGATATTATGCTCCCTAAAAAGACGGGACTTGCTGTGTTGCATACGATTAGACAAAAAAGCTCTGTGCCAATCCTCATGCTCACCGCAATCGGTGATGAATATACTCAAGTTACAAGTTTCGATGAACAGGCTGATGACTACATTACAAAACCTTTTTCAATGGTTCTTCTTGGGCGGCGAGTTACTGCCCTCTTACGGCGGAGCGGGCAAACGGTTTCACCCGATATTATGACTTTTGGGAATGTAACAGTTGATTTTTCTGGATACACAGCTAAAGGCCCCGAGGGGAAAATTGACATTACCCCAAAAGAAATTGATTTGCTAAAGCTCCTGGTTGAACACAAAGGTTTAGTGCTCACCCGATCTCAAATGCTGGATAGTCTATGGGGGGACGATTACCCTATTATTGATCGTACCATTGATACATACATTAAGAACTTACGCAAAAAACTTCGCCTTAATTGTATTGTTACGGTGAAAGGGATCGGGTATAAATTTGAGGTAGAAACATGAAAAAGTTAAAGCTCTTTCCCAAAATATTTATTTATACCTTGGCGCTATTATTGCTCATAACAATGCTTGCCAGCGGAACGATTTATCTTCTCGCCCCGATGATGGGAGAAAATTCAGTCCTATCAGAGGGAACTTATGTCGATGGGATGTCATCAGCAATTACGACTGCCGCCATTCCGAGAAATACAGAAATAGCCCACACAATATTGCGCTCATTACCCTATACCGTAGTAATTTGTATTGTAGTTTCACTTTTATGTGCCTACTTTTTCTCAAAAGCAATAACAAATCCCATCAAGGGTATTTTAGATGCAACTAATCACATGGCTGTTTTGGATCGCAAAGCAGCGTGCAAGACTGCAACCAATGACGAGATTGGAATATTAGCCAATCAAATCAACCAACTATATCAAAATTTATTGAGCACGATTGAACATCTGCAAGAGGAAAAAGATAAGGTTAGTGAAGCTGAAAAGCAAAAAATCGACTTCCTACGTTCGGCATCCCATGAGTTAAAAACTCCGGTTACAGCATTGAATGCCATGTTGGAAAATATGATCTTAAAAGTTGGTAAATACAGCGATTATGAAGAATATCTGCCATTGTGCAAAGAACGAACGGAACAACTCAGTAAAATGATTTCAGAGGTATTGGACGCATCCAAACTTGGCACAACGGCAGCGGAGGAACCACAAGCATTAGCCGTAGACTGCTATTTATCAGAGTTGTGTAAACAATATCGCTTGATTGCTCAGTCAAATGGAATTTCCTTTCAAGAGGATTTCCCTGAAACCTTTACAATTACCTTGCCCCCAAAAACATTTGCAAGAGCATTTTCCAATATTCTCTCCAATGCTGTTGCTTACACTTTGCCTGGACATTCTATTTTTGTTTACACTGATGGTCGTAAGCTGATAGTCGAAAATGAATGTGAGCCAATCTCGGCAGAGCATCTAAAACATATATTTGAACCATTTTATCGCCCCGACTATGCCCGCAACCAGAATGATGGCGGTAACGGCCTTGGGCTATACATAGTGGCCTCCATTTTAGATTCTCTGAAACTTACTTACTCATTAGAACCCATGCAAAAACCATTGGGAATGCGCTTTACCATCACTTTTTGATGATTCCGAGATTTCCCCCTTGCTATGCAGAAATAAAAAGATACTCCATATTGGTTTCATATACGCTCCATGCACGGATGGTAGATTATCGTTGCACAGTAGGGTATGTGTAATAATCACTATGGAGGTCATATTATGAAAAAAACGTTTATAGCCATCTCACTCGCCTTGTTTAGCTGCTTGATCTTGGCCGCGTGTGCCGCAAACGCCACTTCCACACAAGAGATACCGAGTAATTCGGGAAAGAACCAACCTGTTTCAACGAACATCAGCCAAGATACATTAGACGTGGTAGCCGATGAAAACTGCTTGCCAGGAGGCCCATCCGATACCCAACTGGAGTATTGGGAGATCGATGAATTTGAAGATTGGATGGAGCAACAGCGTGACCAAATTCAAAAGCTGGCGGATAATAAGGACAAATCCTTCTATTACAAAGATGATAACGGCAGCTATGTGTGTCGCGAATGGACACAGGAAGATGTAGATAGTCTGTATGAAGGCTGGCAGGAGCAGCTTGCGCTTATGAAAGAGGGGTATCACTTTACTAAATCCATGGAATTGTCCAACGGCGGTATCATTTCTGGCGCATTTGACCCTGAAACATGGAACGCTGAACCAGCGTCTGCCCCCGGATCGACAATCATTACTTTACCTGACGGTTCAACAGTTGATTTGGGCCATTTTGATACCGCAGACGCTGCTACAAAAGCTGTGCAGGAATACTTGGAGCAGCAAGTTTTATCGGGGAATATATCACAGGAAGAAGTGGACGATTTGCTCAACAATGGTTCCGTCGAATAATAAGTTTCTCACTTGGGCCGGTTCTCTCAGCGAGAACCGGCCATTTCATATACGCTCCATATTGGCTTTATCTTGCTTACACTTTGCAGCGGTAGGTTTGATTTGAGATCAAATCTGCCGCCATATTAACAAACGGCATGGCGGTATATCGGAGGTATCGCCATGCAATTTTCAATTTTCTCTCCTCCTAACTTGCGAAAAAAAGCCCGTTCGCCCAATGGGAGCAGTCCGGTGGCGGATGCGAAATATGGCAGTACATCAGTGAAAATGTAGTTTTATGCGCTTGTGTGTCGTTATGGCACACGGGCGCATTTTGTTTTATCTACTTTGGGACAACTTGTCCCGAAGTAGGCAAAGGTGGCTCGGGGTGTCGCTCCCCGCCGCCCTCCGTTCAGATCGCCATTCACCCCCAACCATCTGAACGGAGGAATTACAAATGACGACCATCAATCTGAAAGACTTTTATCCGTGGTACACCCACGACGAATACATAGAGGTTTCTGAGGAAGTGGCTGACGAGCTCCGGGCAAGCAGACTGTATGAGGCCGCCTATCAGCGGCGGATCGTCCGCAACAAGGCACAGTATTCCCTCGACTGTGAGGACGGGATCGAATACTCCGCCTGCGTTTCCGAACCCACCCCGCAGGAGCTGCTGGAACGCATGGAGCTGTTCTGCCATTTGTGTGCTGCGCTCAATTCTTTGCCCGAAACGCAGGGCCGCCGGGTGGATGCCTGTGTGATCCTCGGCAATAGCTATCGGGAGGTGGCTGAGGCCGAAGGTGTCAATGAAAGCTCGGTGCGGGAGTCCGTGAAGCTCGGTTTGGAGAGCATGAAAAGATATTTGAAAAAAGTTTTGTAAGTTGCCCCCGCATTGGGATGTTTTTTGTCCTTGGTATATGAGAGGAGTTACATCCGATCAACAACTGAATAGCGGCGGCCCCGAGCCATAGAGCGGGGAGCCGGGCGGCGGGTGCGCTGTGACTTCTCCGGCAGGAGAACGAGCGAACAACACCAGCGCCGCAAGTGGGACAAGCCACCCCACGGCCACGATCCGCAGCCGGACAAGCTGGCTGCTTGCCCCTCCGGGCTGCCGTCCCCTCGGGAGCGTCATGCTGAGTATTGCTGTCTTATGACGGGCCAAGGAAATGAGCGTGGCGCTCCCGAAACTTTTATCGAGGAGGAAACCAACATGAAGTATGATCCCGAACTGGCGGCCCTGCTTGCCCAGCCATGGAGCAACAATGCCTGCCGGGGCTATGTCATCTACGCTATGGAAAACTGTGGGTTTTCTCCCACGGACATCCGGCGTGTGGTGGCAGAGCTCTATGAGGTCTTTGACATCCGTGGGCTGGAGGAGGCCCAGCAGCACTTTGAGAACAGCCCCTACTGACCTTGGGACAAGTTGTCCCAAAGTGGAGCAAGGCAAGAGGGCGGCACCGACGAAGGTGCCGCCCTCTTTCGTTTCCCCACGGGACACGGGGAACTTTGTAGGTTGTTGTTTTTCGTTCCGTTGAGGAGGTAACGCTATGCCGAGAAACTCTACCACGCTAAAGGTGGACGGGTACGAGATTTCTGCCACCTTTACCGAAACCCGAAACACGGCCATTTCCGGCCAGCTGAAACAAATCCTGCTGGCGTCGTTTGCCAACAGCTCCCCCAAGTCCGGCTCCGGCGACATCCTTGTGATGCCCCCCGAGCAGAGGTATAATAAGGATGGTGGTAGACACCATGTACCTTGAAAACTACATAGATTGCGTATTGATCCGTATCTTCATATTGGCCCATTGACAATATGAAAGGACGGGTCAACCATGAAAAATCGAGTTTGCACATTATACCGTGTTTCCACCGACAAGCAGGTGGATCATAACGATAAGAACCAGGCTGACATTCCCATGCAGCGAAAAGCCTGTCATGCCTTTTGCGAAAAGATGGGCTGGGTGATTGTCCATGAGGAACAAGAGGAAGGTGTTTCCGGCCACAAGGTAAGGGCGGAAAACCGGGACAAGCTGCAAATCATCAAGGAACTGGCAAAGCAGAAAAAGTTTGATATTCTGCTGGTGTTCATGTTTGACCGCATCGGGCGTATCGCTGACGAAACGCCCTTTGTGGTGGAATGGTTCGTAAAGAACGGGATCGAGGTATGGAGCACCCAAGAGGGAGAGCAGCGCTTCGATAGCCACACGGACAAGCTCACCAACTACATCCGCTTTTGGCAGGCTGACGGTGAAAGCGAAAAGACTTCTATCCGTACCAAAACCGCATTGGGCCAGCTCGTTGAGGGCGGCGGTTTCAAAGGCGGCCTTGCTCCATACGGCTATGACCTTGTGAAAAGCGGGCGTTTCAACAAGCGCAAGCACGAGCTCTACGATCTGGTAGTCAACGAAACCGAGGCCGCCGTGGTGCGGATCATTTTTGACAAGTATGTGCATGAGGGCTTCGGCGCTCAACGAATTGCCACCTACTTGAACAAACAGGGCTACCGGGCAAGAACGGGTAAGATGTGGCACCACGCCAGTATCCGTGGCATTGTCTGTAATCTCACTTATACGGGCGTCCTGCGGTGTGGGGAAAGCCGCTCCCAAGAGCTGCCCCACCTGCAAATCATTTCGCCGGAGCTGTTTGAAGCGGCCCAGCATATCCGTACTTCCCGGGCCAACAGCGCCGAACAAGAACGCCATATCCCGCTGAACACCCGGGGCAACTCCCTTTTGGCTGGGAATGTGTATTGCGGTCACTGTGGGTCAAGGCTGTCCCTCACCACCAATGGCAAGGCTTATCCCTGCAAGGAAGATCCCAATCGGGTGGTGAAGCGTGTGCGGTATGTCTGCTACGGGAAAACCCGCAAGCAGACAGACTGTGACGGACAGACGGGCTACACGGCCCATATCCTTGACGGGATCATTGATAAGCTGGTGCGCCAGATCTTTGAGCGCATGAAAGCGATCCCCAAAAGCGATATAGTTAATATCCGCTACCGGGAAAAGATGGAGGAAAGGAAAAGCTTGCTCCATAGCGTCCGGGCGGAATACGCCAAGGCCGTTGCTGACCTTGAAACGCTGAAAGGTGAGGTTATCAAGACGATCCGTGGGGAAAGCACCTTTTCCAAGGAGCTATTGAGCTCTCTGATTGCCGAGGCTGAGGCCAAATGCCGGGAGCTTCAAGAGAGCATGAAAACGGCACAGGCGGCCTATGACGAGGGAAAAACGGTGCTTGCTTCGCTGAACGCCCAATATGACGATATAATCTCATGGGCGGAAATGTACGACACGGCCAGCGTGGAGGCCAAAAAAATGATTGTGAGCTGCTTAATCAAGCGGGTCGAGGTCTACCGGGACTACAAACTGCACATTGACTTCAATATCGACTTTGAGCAGTTTACTGGTGGGCTGGACATCGTGGCGATTGCAGCATAAAAACAAAAGCCTATCTCCAGCAGGAAATAGGCAAAGAAAAAACTTGCCTTGAAGCAAGACAAGTTATCTAAGAATATCCAGCGCACCCTATGGTGGAGATAAGCGGGATCGAACCGCTGACCTCTTGAATGCCATTCAAGCGCTCTCCCGGTTAGATCGGTTACATACCCCTCTAAATCGGGCCAATAGAGCGTTCAATACGCGGGACACCCCACCAAAAGCCGCAAAACCATCGGCGTTTTTCTTGAAATTCATTATAGCTGGGGCCAGACCGCATATCAATACTAAATTTGAAAACAAGCTCGATACCGCAATTCCCTTTTCGCATGGTATAATTTCCTTGTTCCATAGCGAAAGGGGGTGTTGAGTATGGAGAAAGAATATATAGCTGGTGAGCCGCAAAGATATGAGATCGGCAATCGCGTTTTTATCGTGGAGCCCCGTTATGATAAAAACGGTGAAAGTATGTCGGACATCCTGTTAAAGCTGATGATGGCCGATGTCGATGAAAAAATGTGGAACGAAGGCCACCGCGAAAAAATCTAATCTAAAATTAAATCCGAGTTGTCAAGCAAGGTATTTATTCTAAAACAATTTCATATTGAGCATTACGCCGCCCGAGTGAGACTATGGGCGGCGTTTTCATACACCACAACTTGAAAGGAGGAGTCCCTTATCTGCTGCCAGCCATCGGGCTGGCTTTTTTCATTTCAAGACAAAGGAGGTTTGACATTGGCAGACGATAAAAAGAATATCGGCCCCGAGGCAGAAACGACTGACACGGCCCCCGCGCAGGAGCAGCCTGCTCCCGGCAAGGCCGAGCCCGTTGT
Organism: Anaeromassilibacillus sp. D41t1_190614_C2; assembly: GCF_015558525.1. Taxonomy (NCBI): domain Bacteria; kingdom Bacillati; phylum Bacillota; class Clostridia; order Eubacteriales; family Acutalibacteraceae; genus Anaeromassilibacillus; species Anaeromassilibacillus sp. D41t1_190614_C2. Next base: position 25,305 of record NZ_JADMOD010000018.1, read on the forward strand.
GGCAGATCCCGCCCCGGCTGAAAAGGCAGCTCCCGCAGAAAAGGCGGAGCCCACCGTCCCGGAGGCTCCCAGCCCTGCGGCTCCCGAGCCGCTCAAGCCCGACAAGGAGGCCAAGCAGACTGCCACCCCGGACAAGAGTGATCCTGCCCCTGCTCCCTCTGGCAAGGTGGTGGATTTCGCCGCCGCCCGTGAGGAGGCCGGAAAGGACAAGGCCCCGAAGGAAAAGGCTCCCAAGCAGAAAACCACGGAGTCGAAGGACAAAGCAGCGGCCAAGGCCAGCAAGGGCCGCCCGGCAAAGGCTGACAAGGCGGCCCCCGACAAGGCCAAGCCGCCCACGCGAGACAAAATGTCCCAAAGTAAGGCTGCCCCGGAAAATGCTGCACCCAATCCGCAGGAGGCTCCCGCCCCTGCCGCGCCGGAGCAGCCCGCCGCGCCCCGTGACGCTACCCGCGCAGAAAAAGAGGAAATTGTCTACCTCAATCTGTCCGAGCTGCGCCCGTTCAAAAACCATCCCTTTGGTGTCCGTGACGATGCCGAGATGCAGGGCCTTGTGGAGTCCGTCCGGGCAAGTGGTGTAAACCAGCCCGCGCTGGTGCGCCCCACCGAGGATGGCGGGTATGAGATCATCGCGGGCCACCGCCGCCAGAGGGCAAGCGAGCTGGCCGGGTTTGTGAATATGCCCTGTATTGTCCGTAACATGACCGATGACGAGGCCATCCTCGCTATGACGGATGACAACCTGCGCCACCGCGAAAAGATTTTGCCCACGGAAAAGGCACAGTCTTTGAAAATGCAGGTGGAGGCCATCAAGCACCAAGGCGCTCGTCCCGGTGAGGACGCACAGGAGGCGGGTAAACGCTCCACGCAGATCGTGGGTGATCGCAACGGCATGAACTACAAACAGGTACAGCGGTATATCCGCTTGACCGAGCTGGTGCCGGATTTGCAGAAAATGCTGGACGAAAAAAAGCTGGCATTTACCCCCGCCGTGGAGATTTCCTTTATCCGGCCCAAACATCAGAAGTATATCGCCGTGTCCATTGACGGCCAGCAGTCCTCTCCGTCCCTATCCCAAGCCCAGCGGCTCCGCAAGCTGGATCAAGAGGGCAAGCTGAACGGCGATGTGATCGACGGCATTTTGATGGAAGAAAAGAAGGAGGTTGATAAGGTGATTATCAATAGCGCGGAACTGGAAAAGTATTTCGGCAAGGACAAGTCCCCCCGTCAGATGAAGGATCAGATCATGGCCCTGCTGGATGACTGGAAGGCCAAGCAGCCCCCCGAGCTGGGCAAGCCCGAAAAGAAAACGGATAAGAGCCTGTAACCTCGAGACAATTTGTCCCGAGGTTTTTTCATTGAATGGAGGTTTTAACAATGAAACGACCCCTCGCATATATCACCGCTGCGTGGTGCGGCAGCGATGCCGAAAACGCAAAACAGGCGGCGCAGTATTGCCGCAGCGTGTATGAGGCGGGCTTTTCGCCCATCTGCCCCACGCTGTTCCATCCCCTGTTCCTCAATGATGCCATTCCCGAGGAGCATAAAAGCGGGATCGACATGGCCCGTAATCTGCTCAAACGCTCTCATGTGCTGGTGGTGTGCGGCCATACCGTCACCGAGGCTATGAAGAACGATATTGCTGTTGCCCAGCGGCTGGGTATCACGGCAACCACGCTGGAGGGCATCTTGACGGTCAAGGGACAGGGCCGCCGCTGATATGGCGGCCCTGCTGGAAGCCTACATTACCAACCTCGGCAAATATGCCGAGGGGCAGCTTGTGGGCGAAACGCTGAAATTTCCCACCACGGCGGAGGAGGTACAGTCCCTCTTAAAGCGCATCGGCGTGGACGGCATACGGTATGAGGAGATTTTCATAACCAGCTTTGACGGCGATGTACTGGGGCTGCATGAGCACTTGGGCGAATATGAAAGCATTGACGAGCTCAACTATCTGGCCGCGCTGCTGTCGGAAATGGATCAGAGCGATATAGAAAAGTTTGAGGCGGTCATAGACGCTGGCGAATACACAGGTAGCGTAAAAGACTTAATCAACCTCACGCAAAATCTGGATTGCTTTGAGTTCTATTCCGGTGTCCGTAGTGACGAGGAGCTGGGCCGTATGTATGTGCTGGAGTTCGGCGGTGTGGAAGTCCCGGAACACCTCATTGATTATATCGACTATGAGGCATACGGGCGGGATGTGCGGATCAATGACGGCGGCCACTATGCCCCCGGTGGATATGTGGCCGACAACCGCAGCAGCTTTATAGAGCACTACACGGGCCGGGATGACATTCCCGACGAGCACCGCGTTTTCTCCATGCCCAAGCTGTCCATCCGGGAGCAGATGTCAGCTTTCAAGGAAATTATAGACCGTTCCTCGCTGGAGGGGGAACGGAAACGGCCCACGCTGGGCCATACGGAACGATAACCCCACCTTGGGACAACTTGTCCCGAGGTGAGAAAGGAGGCGGCATAGCTGATAGAAGAAGATATTTCCCGGCGTACTGTTGCAGTTTCCGTCCGGGCCAGTAAGCTGACGGCGCGGAGCCTTGCCTATGTGGTGGCCGCTGTGGGGCGCAAAATCGCCAAAGAACACCGCGCCCGGCAGATCCCTCACGGCAAACAGACGGTCAAGCAACTTATGCGGCATGGCGTGTCTACCAACAGTCTGGAGCTGTCCGGCGATACCAAAAGTTTTGACCGGGTGGCCCGGAAGTGGAATGTGGATTATGCCTTTTACAAGACAGGCCCGGACAAATACCTGTTGTTTTTCAAGGCGGGACAGGCTGATGCCATGACCGCCTGTTTCTCGGAGTATTCCAAAAAGGTGCTGAACAAGTCCAAGTCCAGGCGCATCCCCATCCGGGATCAGATCAAGCGGGCCGGAGATCAGCTCACCCGTGAAAAGCCCAAACAGCGGGAGCGTGTGAAGGAGGCGGCGCATGAAAACAGATAAGCTCCGAAAATTCCTCATTCCCAATATCCCGTATGTGTTCATCGGCTGGGCGTTCCTCAAATTGAGTACGGCCTATCGGCTGGCCGCTGGTGCGGGTTTCCTAACAAAAGTGATGGGGATCGGCCAGACTATCGGCCCGGCCTTTGCCGATTTCGCGCCGGGGCTAAACCCTGTTGACTGGCTGGTTGGTATCGTGGGAGCCGTGGCGTTCCGTCTGTTCATCCACATGAAAAGTAAAAAAGCCAAGAAGTTCCGGCGTGACGAGGAGTACGGCTCGGCCCGGTGGGGAAACGAAAAGGACATCAAGCCCTTTGTCGATCCCAAGTTTGAAAACAATGTCATTCTGACCGGGACGGAGTTTCTCACCATGAACACCCGGCCCAAGATCCCGGCCAACGCCCGAAACCTCAATACCTGTGTCATCGGATCGTCCGGCTCGGGCAAAACCCGCTTTTGGCTCACGCCCCAGCTTTTACAGGCCCATTCCTCTTTCGTGGTGGTAGACCCGAAGGGCGGCGTCCTGTCCCAAGTGGGCAGCTTTCTCCAAAAGCGGGGGTACAAAATCAAGGTATTCAACAGCATCGACTTCTCCAAGTCCATGCACTATAACCCGCTGGCGTATATCAAGAACGAGTCCGACATCCTAAAGTTCGTCAATGCCCTTATTTCCAACACCAAGGGCGAGGGCAAAGAGGGCGATCCGTTCTGGACGAAGGCCGAAACGCTCCTATACTGCGCCCTGCTGGGCTATATCATTTTCGAGGGCGCGGAGGAAGATCGCAATATGAATACGCTGGTGGACATGATCTCCGGCATGGAGGTCAAGGAGGATGACGAGGACTTTATGAACGCGGTGGACTATATGTTTGCCGGGTTGGAAAAGCGAAAGCCGGATTGCTTTGCTGTGAAGCAGTACAAAAAGTACAAGTTAAGCAGCGGCAAGACGGCCAAAAGCATTTTGATTTCCTGCGGTGCTCGTCTGGCTCCCTTTGACATCCCCCAGCTCCGGGAGATTATGAGCTACGATGAACTGGAACTTGACCGTATGGGTGACAGACGGACGGCAACATTTTTCTGCATCAGCGATACGGACAGCACCTACAATTTTTTGGTCGCTCTCGCTTTTTCGCAGATGTTCAATCTCCTGTGTGAACGGGCCGACAATGTGCATGGGGGCCGCTTGCCCCATCATGTGCGCGTCCTGTGGGACGAGGCGGCCAATACGGGCCAAGTGCCGGGGCTGGAAAAGCTGGTGGCCGTCATTCGTTCCCGCGAGGTGAGCCTTGTACTGCTCTATCAGCAGCTTGCTCAATGCAAGGCCATTTACGATAAAAATGCGGAAACGATCCTCGGCAACATGGACAGCGTGATATTCCTCGGTGGCCGCGAGGCCAGCACTATCAAGGAAATATCGGAAAACTGGCTGGGCAAGTCCACGATCTCCATGCAGACGGATGGCCGCACACGGGGCCAGTCCGAAAGTTACAGCCAAAACATCCAGCGGCTGGGCCGGGAGCTGATGACCCCCAGCGAGCTTGCCACAATGCCCGGTGATCGGTGCATCTTGCAGCTCCGGGGCCTGCCCCCGTTCTATTCCCGCAAATACGATCTGAAGCAACACCCCAACTACAAGTTTACGGCTGAGGCCGACAAGAAAAACGCCTTTAACCTCGACAGGCTGATAAACCGCCGCAGGCGGCCCGGCCCCAACGAGGCTTGTGAGGTGTACGAAGTGGATGTGCCCGCCGAGGCGCTCACAGAAGAGGACGAGGACATCCTCAACTATGACGACCTCGACGATCCAGACGCTTTTGTATAAAACCTTGGGCTTTTAGGGTTCCCGCAAAATCAGCGATTTTGTGGGAAGAGGAGGCGCAACGGAGCGTGCGGAGTTTGGGACATTTTGTCCCAAAGTAGCAAAGCGAAGTTTGTGCCGACGAGTCCCGAGGTACGGACGCTGCCGCCCTACACGGGGCGGCTTTTTTCATGGCCGGGTATAGCCCGGAGAAAAGGAGTAATATATGCAGTTTTTCGCTTCTGCCATCAACACTTTGCAGACCCTCGTTATTGCCCTCGGCGCTGGCCTTGGCGTGTGGGGCGTTGTCAACCTGCTGGAGGGCTACGGCTCCGATAACCCCGGCGCGAAGAGCCAGGGTATGAAGCAGCTCATGGCTGGCGGCGGCATCATCGTGCTCGGCACCACTCTGATCCCCCTGCTGTCCTCCCTGTTTTAAGGGTTTAGCTTATGGGATTTCTCACCGACTGGCTTACAGACTGGATAAAAGGGCTGCTGATTGAGGGTATCATGGGCAACCTCACGGGCCTTTTTGATACGGTCAATACCCGTGTCGGAGAGATTGCGGTGCAAGTAGGGACGACCCCGGCGGCTTGGAACGCCGGGGTCTTTTCCCTCATACGGCAGCTTTCTGAAACGGTGATACTGCCGATTGCCGGTCTGATTTTAACCTTTGTTGCCACCTATGAGCTGATCCAGCTCATTATCGAAAAGAACAACCTACACGATCTGGACTACTGGATTTTCTTCAAGTGGATTTTCAAAACGGCGGCGGCTATTCTCATTCTCTCCAATACATTCAATATCGTCATGGCGGTATTTGATATGTCCCAGAGCGTGATTGCCAACGCCGCAGGGCTGGTGCGCGGCTCCACCGACATCAGCGCGTCCATGCTGGATAATCTGGAGGCTACCTTGGAGGCGATGGAAGTCGGCCCCCTGCTGGGTCTGTGGCTCCAGTCGTTCCTCATTCACATTACCATGCTTGCGCTGAACATTATTATTTTCGTCATCGTCTATGGGCGCATGATTGAAATATATCTGCTCACCAGCTTGGCCCCCATACCCGTGGCTACGCTCTCCAACCGTGAAATTGGCAGTATGGGCCAGAACTATATCAAGTCCCTGTTTGCTGTCGGTTTCCAAGGTCTGCTGATCCTTGTGTGCGTGGCCATCTATGCGGTGCTGGTACAGGGTATTGCCACAAGCGGCGATCCCATCGGGGCGATCTGGAGCTGCATCGGCTATACGGTGCTGCTGTGCTTCACCCTGTTCAAAACTGGCTCGGTGGCAAAGAGCATATTCGGCGCGCATTAAGAAAGGACAACGCCATGAACAAAACCACTTTGGAAAACAAGGGGTACCCCGCAAAGTCGGCAGACTTTGTGGGGAGAGGAGGCGCAACGGAGCGGGCGGATTTCGGGACAAATTGTCCCGAAGTAGCAGAGCGGAGTTTGTGCCGACGAGTCCCAAAGGCCCCGGATGGCCGGGTGTTGGAGCCCAGCGGCCTGTTCCTTATGGACGGGATCGAGGGCTTGCGCTCCTTGCCCCGTCATTCGGTGGATATGCTTTTGACCGATCCCCCATACGGCACGACCCGGAACTATTGGGATGTGCCGCTGCCGCTGATCGAGTTTTGGGAGGCGGTGCGCTGGGCGGTCAAGCCGGACGGCGCGGTGCTGCTGTTTTCCCAATGCCCCTATGATAAGGTGCTGGGGGCATCCAACCTTGCCATGCTCCGCTATGAGTGGATATGGTACAAAGAGCGCGGAACAGGCTTTCTCAATGCCAACCGCGCCCCGCTGAAAAAGTCCGAGAACATTTTGGTGTTCTACCAAAAGCCCCCGGTATATAATCCGCAGTTCACCTATGGGGAGCCGTACCGCAAAACCCATGCCCGAAGCGGGAGCAGTCCCAACTATGGCAAGTTTGAACGGGTCGGCACCGAGTCCAGCGATGGGCGACGCTATCCCAGCAACGTCCTTTTTGTGCCTACGGTGTCGCACACGATCCACCCCACACAAAAGCCTGTGGAGCTGTGCGAGTACCTCATTCAGACCTATACCAACGAGGGCGAGGTGGTGGCTGACATCTGCGCCGGCTCCGGCACAACTGCCGTTGCCGCGCTGAACACAGGCCGCCGCTTCATCTGCTTTGAAAATGCCCCCGTGTTCTACGGCCCCGCCGTGGAACGCATTGAACAGGCGCGGCTGGCCGTGGCCGGGGGCGGGAAAGGAGTGTGACAATATCGGAGGATATTCCATCATCTATGCCGATCCCCCTTGGCAGTACCAGCGGAGCAAGGTACAGGGGGCGGCTGAAAACCATTACCCCACCATGAGCATAGACGAGTTATGTGCGCTGCCTGTGGCCGAGATTGCGGCCCCGGACAGCGCACTTTTCATGTGGGCAACATTCCCGCAGCTCCCGGAGGCCCTGCGGCTCATTAAGGCGTGGGGCTTCAACTATAAATCCGTGGCCTTTGTGTGGCTGAAAAAGAACAAGAAGGCCGATAGCTGGTTTTATGGGCTGGGTTTCTGGACGCGGGGCAACGCGGAGATCTGTCTGCTTGCCACACGGGGCCACCCCAAACGGCAGGCCGCCGATGTCCACCAGTTTATCATTTCTCCCATCGAGGCCCATAGCAAAAAGCCGGACGAAACGAGGGACAAAATTATTTCCCTCATGGGCGATCTGCCCCGTGTGGAGCTGTTCGCCCGTCAGACCCCGCCCGGCTGGGATGTATGGGGCAACGAGGTGGAGCCGACAATCCGGGACTTCGGGACAATTTGTCCCAAGGAAGGAGTGTGACGGATGCCCTATGTAAATGTCCCCAACGACCTATCCAAAATCAAAACGAAAATCGCCTTTAACCTCACCAAACGCCAGCTTGTCTGTTTCGGCATCGGCGCGGCGGTGGGCGTCCCGGCCTATCTGCTCTCCCGTGGTGCCATCGGCAACACCGGGGCGCTGTTCGTCATGCTGGTGATCATGCTCCCGGCCTTTATGATGGCCATGTATGAAAAAGACGGGCTGCCCTTTGAAAAGGTGCTGCGAAACATCCTCAACACCCGGTTTCTGCGGCCCGGTGTGAGGCCCTACAAGACGCAGAACATCTATGCGTCATTCACAGGAAAGGAGGAGCCTATTGCAGAAAACAAAAAGTAAAAGCAAGCCAAAGGCAAGTAAGCGCCGGGCCGTGGTGTCTGCCCAGCAGACGATCCCCTATGTGGCGATGCACCCGGACGGCATCTGTCAGCTCCCCGGCGGGCTTTACACGAAAACGGTGGAATATGAGGACATCAATTATGCCGTTGCGTCCACCGAGGATCAGACTGCTATCTTTGGCGGCTGGAGCTCATTCCTCAATTACTTTGACAGTTCCTTGCCGTTCCAGCTTTCTTTCGTCAATCGGCGTTCCCGGTCTACCCACCGTTACAAGGTGAATATCCCGGCCCAGCAGGATGCGTTCAACAGCATCCGGGGCGAGTTCGTGGATATGCTCAAAGGCCAGATTGCCAAAAGCAACAACGGCATTGAACGCTCCAAATACATCACCTTTGGTCTGCCCGCTGGCAGCGTGGCCGAGGCCCGGCCCCGTCTGGATCGTGTAGAGGCCGATGTGATGGGCAACTTCAAGCGGCTGGGGGTACAGTCCCGGCCCCTCGATGGCCGGGATCGGCTGGCCGCCTTGCATGGGCAGCTCCACCCCGGCAGTCGGGAGCCTTTCCGATTTGCGTGGAAGGATATTCCCAGAACTGGCATGGGTACGAAAGACTTTATTGCCCCGGACAGCTTCGACTTCCGGCAGAGCCGTACATTCCGGGTGGGCCAGTCTTGGGGAGCTGCGTCCTACTTGCAGATTTTGGCGTCGGAAATGTCGGATAAGCTGCTGGCTGAAATCTTGGAGCTGGATGCCGAGCTGACGGTGACGCTCCATGTTCAGACGGTGGATCAGCTCAAGGCCATTAAAACCATCAAGGGTAAAATCTCCGATATTGGACGCATGAAGGCCGAGGAACAGAAAAAGGCTGTCCGGGCCGGGTACGATATGGAGATTTTGCCCCCCGACCTCATTACCTTTTCCAAGGATGCGGCAGAGCTGCTGGCCGATCTGCAATCCCGCAACGAGCGAATGTTCCTTTTGACCTTTACCGTCATCAACCTTGCGCCCAGCCGCCAGCGTTTGGAAAACGATGTATTTACCGTGTCCGGCATCGCGCAGAAATACAACTGCGCTCTGAAAAGACTGGACTGGCAGCAGGAGCAGGGTTTCCTGTCCTCGCTGGTGCTGGGGTACAACGGCATTGAGATCCAGCGCGGTATGACAACCAGCTCCACGGCGATCTTTATTCCCTTTATGACCCGTGAGCTGCGTATGGACGGACAGGCCCTGTACTACGGCATGAACGCCCTTTCCCATAATGTCATCATGGCTGACCGCAAAAAGCTGAAATCGGCCAACGGAATGTACCTCGGCTCCACGGGATCGGGCAAGTCCTTTGCGGCAAAAAGAGAGTTGATCAATGTGTTCCTTGCCACCAGCGACAGGATCGTGGTGGTAGACCCGATGGGCGAATATGCCCCGCTGGTGAGGCGGCTGGGTGGACAGGTCATCGAGATCGCCCCGGACAGCCCCAACCATATCAATCCTATGGACATCCAGCTATCCACCAATGACGAGGACAGCCCCCTGTCCATGAAGGCCGACTTCCTGTTGTCCCTGTGCGAGTTGATCGTGGGCGGCAAGGAGGGCTTGCAGCCCATCGAAAAGACGGTCATTGACCGCTGTGTGCGGCTGGTCTACCGGGAGCTGGCGCTGGGGATCGGTAGCGGGGATATGCCGCTGCTGCAGGACTTGTATGAGGAACTGCTGAAACAGCCGGAGCCGGAGGCCCGGCGTGTGGCAACGGCGCTGGAGCTCTACTGCACAGGCTCCCTCAACCTGTTCAACCACCCCACCAATGTCCAGACGGATGCCCGTGTGGTGTGCATCGTTCTGAAAGGCATGGGCGAAAACCTCCGCAAGATCGCCATGCACATTACAAACGAGTTTGTCACATCGGCTGTCAACACCAACCATGCCGAGGGCCTTGCTACTTGGTGCTACTTTGATGAGTTCCATATTCTGCTCCGCGATCCGCTGACGGCCAGCTACTTTGTGGCCGTGTGGAAGATGCTCCGTAAAAAGGGCTGCGTCCCCTCGGCGCTGACGCAGAATGTGAAGGACTTGCTGGCAAGCCGGGAAATCGAGGCCATTCTGGATAACACCGACTTTATGATCCTGCTGTCACAGGCCCAAAGTGACCGGGCGATCCTCGCAAAGCAGCTCGGCATTTCCGAGCATCAGCTCTCCTATATCACCCATAGCAATTCCGGCGAGGGTTTGCTGTTCTACGGCTCCGTGACCATCCCGTTTGTGGATCGTTTCCCCAAGGGTGAGATTTACAATCTGCTGACCACCCGCCCGGAGGATATGGCCCATGAGCGAAAGGACGAATAAGGGCGGGGCCACTTCGGGACAAAAAGTCCCAAAGTCCCCCAAAAGCAAGTTTAGAGCCAAAAGCCAGCAGGAGCAAACCGCCGAGTCCAAGCTGCGTATGGAAAAGCGCGGCGAACAACTGGATAAGGCCAAGAAAAAGCTGGCAAAGCAGAAACCGCCGAAAAAGTCCGGCCCCGTGAAAAAGGCGGGCCGGGCGGCGGGTGCAACCGTTCATGGGTATGTGCATGGCAAGCTATATGAGGTAGAGCATGAGAATGTCGGCACCGAAAGCGCCCACCGATCCGAGCTGGTCGGTGAGGCCGCCCTGCGCTCCACATCCCGGTATGTAAAAAAGCAAATCCGGGAGCACCCGGCCAAAGCGGTGCAAAAGGCCGAGTCCAGGCACATCAAGGCTACGGCGGATTATCAGTACCGGGCCACGGTGGAGGCCCACCCGGAAATGCAAAAGGGCGGCGCGGTGTCCCGGTATATCCAAAAGCAGAAAATCAAGCGGCAATACGCAAAGCAAGCGCGGGAGGCTGCAAAGCAGACGGCCAAGGCCGCAGAGAAAACGGCGGTCACAACGGAAAAGCTGGCGGCCCGGGCCGTGGCCTTTGTCAAGCGGCATCCTGTGGGGGTGTTGCTGTTCCTTGCCTGTTTTCTGCTGCTGGTGCTCATGCAGTCGTGTATGTCCTCTGCGGTGACGATTGGCAACGGCGTGGTGGGGGCCATCGGCGCGTCCACCTATGCCGCCGAGGATGCCGATCTGCGCGGGGCCGAGGCCGCCTACTGCGGGCTGGAGGCCGAGCTGCAAGACTATCTGGACAGCTACGAAAGCACTCACGATTATGACGAATACCACTTTGAGCTGGATGACATTGAACACGATCCCTATGTGCTGCTGTCTATTATCAGCGCCATACACGAAGGGGCGTGGACGGTGGACGAGGTACAGGGAACGCTGCAAATGCTCTTTGAAAAGCAGTACATTCTGACGGAAACGGTGGTGACGGAGCGCCGCTACTACCTCGAAACGGACACATGGACGGACGAAGAGGGCAACACCCATACCGACACATACCGGGTCTATTACGATTACTACATTTGCACCGTGACGCTGGAAAACTTCAACCTGTCCCATCTGCCCATCTACATTATGGGCGAGGATCAGCTCTCCCGGTACGCCCTGTATATGTCGGCGCTGGGCAACCGTCCAGACCTGTTTCCATCGTCCCCCTATGTGGCAAAGTACACCGCCGATCCCGTGGAGCATGAGATCCCGGAGGCGTATTTGGCCGACGAAACCTTTGCCGCCATTTTGGAGGAGGCCGAGAAATATATCGGCTATCCCTATGTATGGGGTGGGTACAAGCCCAGCACATCCTTTGATTGCTCCGGCTTCGTGTCCTATGTCTACAATCAATGCGGCTGGGACTTTGGGCGGTTGGGGGCGCAGGGGCTGTATAACATCAGCCGCCGCACCAGCTCACCCCGCCCCGGCGATCTGGTGTTCTTCACCGGGACTTATGATACCCCCGGCGTTTCCCATGTGGGTATCTATGTGGGCGATGGCTGGATGCTCCATTGTGGCGATCCCATCGGGTATGCCAATCTCAACACAAGCTACTGGCAGTCTCATTTCTACGCCTACGGGCGGTTATCGTGAAGGAGGTTATCTATGGCAACTACGAAAAGCGCGAAAATCGAAGCCGAGATCGAAAAGGTCAAGGCCAAAATCGCGGAACAGCAGACCAAACTGAAAGAACTGGAACAGCGCAAGGTGGAGGCTGAAAACAGCGAGATCGTGGACATCGTGCGCGGCATGAGCATCCCTCTCGCGGAGCTGCCGCTGGTGCTCCAGCAGCTCCGGGCCGGGAAAACCTTGGGACAAAATGTCCCGAAGTCCGAGGAGGTGGCTGCGGAATGAAAAAGCTGCGTGTTCTTTTACTGACGCTCTGCGTGGCCGTGTTCATGTGCGGCTTTACCGTGACGGCCCATGCCGGGGGCGGTGACGAGTACATCGAGCCTACCGACCAGTGGGAAGGGCTGGAGGAGCCTACCCCCACCACCGAGCCGGGGGTAGGCTTTTCTGACGAGGGCAACCTTGTCACCCGCGATCTGCTCTATGACGAGCACACCAACAAGCAGTTTATCACCGTCCAGACCAGCGGCGGCAATACATTCTATATCGTCATTGACTACGATAAGCCCGTGGACGAGGACGGCGAACAGTACGAAACATACTTTTTCAGCATTGTGGACGAGGCCGATCTGCTGGCTGCTATGGAAGCCGCCGGGATGGAAGTCCCCGCCTGTGCCTGTACGGATAAGTGCATGGCCGGGGCCATCAACACCGATTGCCCCGTATGCGCCACCAACATGACCGAGTGCGTGGGCGTGGAGCCCGAGCCGGTGGAGGACACCGAGCCTGTGGACGATCCCGAGCCGGAGCAGCCCGAGGACACAGACGGCAATATGGGTACGATCCTGCTCATTTTGGCGATTGCCGCCGTGGGCGGCGGTGCTGGCTGGTATTTCAAGGTTTACCGCCCCAAGCAGCAGCGGGCCACAGAAGCGGTTGAGGAGGACTACGGGGACGAGCTGGATGCCTTTGACGATCTCGAGGACGATACGCCCCCTTGGGACGAGGACGAGGTATGAGCCGGGAACTGACCCGCGAGGAAAAGAGGGCGATCCGCAAGCTGGTGTTTTCCCTGTGTGCGAACTATGATCGGGAGTATGGGTGCTTACCGCTGGACGGCCCCTGTTATATGCTGGGGAAATGCTGGACGGGAGCCTACTGCCGCTACTTCCGGGATGCCGTTCTGCCCAATGATCCGGTGCTGGAGGCGGCGCTGACCGCCGAAGGCCCGGTCCCGGAAACGCGGCCCTGCCCGATCTGTGGGCGACCTTTCCTCCCGGATGGCCGGACACGGTATTGCTCTGCGGCCTGTTCCGCTACTGCCCTGCGAAAACAGAAGCGGGATTATATGCGTAAAACAAGGCGCTGACCCGTGGAAAATTAGGCCCGAAAAAACCGCCTGTATCAAGGCTTTTCGGGGCCGCTTGTGGGGTGGGGTGTATCATTTCATACCCCACCCCTGTTTTCGCAAAATACTTTCCACTTTTTGAAGGAGGTGTACCGTGGAGAAAAACGCCGGATATGTGATCCGCGAGTCCGTTCTCTTTGACAACAAACGGGGATTTGCCATCGCGGAGCATGGAAACCCCAAAGTCCCGGCTCCCTTTGTCACATGGCAGTTTGCCGAAGAGAACGGGCGGCGGGATTATTATTGGGGCCATTACCACGCAGACGAGGCATCGGCTCAAAAGGATTTCAAGGATCGAGCCGCCGACTACAAGCGGATGTATAAGGTGCAGGAGGTCAAGCCCCGCACGATTGCCCAGCAGATGAAAGAGGCCGCAAAGCTGGCCGAGGCTGACCGGGGCCGCGCTGCCCCGAAAAAGACTACCCCCGACAGGGGCGACAGATAGGAGGATCGCTATGCCCGAAAAGTATGACCCGCTGAAAAGCGCGGAACTCACCACCGAGCAGAACTATAATATGATCGACGGTATTCTGAACAACGGCCCGGCCCCGGTGCTCCCGCCCGAGGAAAAGCCGCTGGATAAGGTGCGGGAGATCCCGCCCAAACGCCGCAGCAGGGAGCGCGAGGAGCGTTGACGAAAAAGCGCCGTCGCTGCGTCCATCTCAATGTCATGGTAACGCCCGAGGAGCAGGAGCTGATCTATGAGCGCATGGCCGAGGCGGGTATTCAAAATATGGGAGCATATATGCGGAAAATGGCCCTCAATGGGTATGTGCTCCATGTTGATCTTGCGGATGTGCGGGAGCTGGTGTCCTTGCAGCGGCGGTGTGCAAACAACCTCAACCAAGTGGCGATCCATGCCAATACCTACGGCATCTACCCCTCGGAGATCGCTGCGCTGCAAAAGGACTATGCAGACCTGTGGGGGCCGCTGTCCGTTCTGATTAAAAAGCTGTCGGAGGTGGTGGAGCTATAACAAAACGCGGGGAGCACAGGTTTATACCTTGCTCCCCGCATTATTCTGTTTCATCGGGCAAATATGCGATTATGTCGTCAAGCTCACAATCAAGTATTCTGCAAAGGGCATCCAGCGTGTTGGTAGAAACGGATTCATTCGCTTTCAGCCTACGCACCGTGGAGCTACTGATCTCCCCTTTGACCTGCAAAGTGTATGTGGTTGCATTTTTGCGCTTCATAGTTTCCCACAATGGGGCGTATGAGATCATCCGGCCTACCTCCTTTCACGCTTGCTTATATAAACATTATTGCCTATAATTGACCTAAAGCGTGATAGGCAATATTGCCCATACCAAGGCGGGGCAATTTCAGAAAAGAGGTTTGGATAATGGGAGAGAAAACTTGTTGTGTAACAGGCCATCGTGATGTGCCAGTCGGCAAGGAGCAGTATGTGGAAGAAGCACTACGGAAAGAAGTGCTGGCTGCGATTGCAGCGGGATATACCCGTTTTATCTCCGGGTTTGCCGATGGTGTTGATCTCACTTTTGCCGCCATAGTTGCAGCGGAAAAGAAACAAAATAGCTGTTTGCAGTTGGAGGCCGCGCTCCCATATCGAAACCGTATCAATGCTAAATCTCCCTTGTTTCAAGAATTGCTTGCTTGTTGTGATCGCGTGTATGTTCAGTCTGAAAAATCCAATCGCCAATGCTACCATGAACGCAACCGCTACATGGTACTTTCCTCGGATCGGGTAATTGCCGTTTATGACGGGAGATCCACGGGCGGCACTTTTTACACCATTCGTTTTGCACAGGCAAACGAAAAGGAAATTCGCATCATTGAGATATAATCCTTGGGACATTTTGTCCCAAAGTAGCCCGGCCATCGACATCCTTGTTTGCTTATATGGGCGGAGTTATAATATTGGTAGGAGGAAACCCATCAACTTTTACAGGAGGTAGCCGCTTATGATCGTTCTGAAAATCCTTGCCGCCCCCTTTGTGGTGGTGCTCACCGTTCTGGCCGCCGTGGTGTCTTTTCTGTTCTGTATGGCAACTGCGGTTTTCGTTGTGGCCTGTGTGGTGCTGACCCTGCTTGCCGTGGCCCTGTTCATCAGCGGCCAGACGCTGGGCGGGATCGTGTTCCTTGTCCTTGCGTTTCTGATCTCTCCCTATGGCATCCCGGCCATCGCGGAGTGGCTGGTGGATAAGCTGCACAATCTCAACTTTGCTCTGCGGGGCTTCATCACAGGCTGATACTTCGGGACAATTTGTCCCAAGGTAGCATGACGGCGGCTGAACACAGCCGCCGTTTTTCTTACAGGAAGGAGGGCTGCCTACGGCAACGACCTATCTCAAAAAGCACAAAATCAGCAAGGGAGAAACTATCGCGCAATCGCTGAAGGATCGGTTTGAATACGGACAAAACCCGGATAAGACGCAGGGTGGCGAGTTGATTTCTTCCTATGCCTGCGACCACATGACCGCCGATGCGGAGTTCCTGTTAAGCAAGGCAAAGTACCGGGCTGTCACGGGCCGGGAGCAGCGCCGGGATGCCGATGTGCTGTGCTATCAGATCCGGCAGGCGTTCAAGCCCGGAGAGATTACCCCGGAGGAGGCCAATCGCATCGGCTACGAAACGGCGATGCGCTGGACGAAGGGCAAGTACGCCTTTTTCGTTGCCACCCACACAGACCGCCAGCATATCCATAACCATATTTACTACAATTCTACTTCGCTGGATTGTACCCGGAAGTTCCGGGATTTCATCGGCTCGGCCCGCGCTGTGCGGCGGCTCTCGGATCGGGTGTGTCTGGAAAATGACCTGTCCGTGATCCTCAATCCCAAGCTACATAGCAAGGGCCGCTTTCTTCACTATGGGGCATGGCTGGGAGCCGAGCGCCAGCCCTCTTATAAAGAAAGGCTGCGCCTTGCCATCAACGATGCTCTCGCAAAAGGCCCCGCCGATTTTGCCGACTTTCTGCGGCTCATGGCGGAGTCCGGGTATGCGGTCAAGCATGGGCGCGGCGGTGTGATCTCGTTCCTTGTTCCCGGACAGGAACGGGCAACGCGGCTCCGGGCATCCACCCTTGGGGAAGGTTACGATCCCGAGAACATTCGAGCCGTGATTGCCGGGAAACGACCCGTCCCGCATATCCACGATGCGGCGGCTCCCACGCCCAGGCGTGTCAATCTCATTGTGGATATACAGGAGCGTCTGCGCTCCGGCAAAGGCCCGGCCTATGAACGGTGGGCCAAGGTGTATAACCTCAAACAGATGGCAGCAGCCCTCATGTTTTTGCAGGAGCACCAGCTCACCGAGTATGACCAGCTCGCTGCGCAAGCTGACGGAACGGCCCAGCGGTTTCATGCGCTGGCCGGGGAACTGCGTCAGACCGAGGCTGACCTCGCCAAAACCTCCGCGCTGATGGAGGCTGTGGTGCAGTACGCCAAGTCCCGGCCTGTGTTCGAGGGGTACAAGGCGGCCCGGTATTCAAAAAAGTATCTGGCCGAGCACGAGGCGGAGCTTGCCACCTACCGGGCGGCCCGGGCCGCTATGAATGAATTGTTAGGCGGTGAAAAGCTCCCCAAAATGGACGCGCTGAAAAAACAGCGGCGGGAGCTGGCGGACAAGAAAAAGGCCCTCTATGCCGAGTACCGGCAGGCCCAGCGGGATATGCGGGAGGCCGTGGCGGTCAAGGCCAACATCGACCATCTGCTCGGACTGACGGATGGGCGGGACGATAAGGAACAGACGCGGTAGCGGCGGTGACGCAGCCAATCTCTTTGGGACATTTTGTCCCAAAGAGCCGGGTTTGGGGAGGCTCCCCAACAAGCATTTTTGACGGCCCCCGGCCAGTCAAAAATGGCAAGTGTGGCCACACTTGCCCTGCTTGCCGTTTGTGCGCTCCCCTAAAAATAAAGCAAAGCACTATTGACCGTTTCGGTTATTTATGCTATACTGTTCAATGATAACCGAAACGGTTATTCAGAGAGGGGTAATACGATGGAAAAATTTCTTGCTCTATCAATCAAAAAGCAGGATACCATACGCAATGCGGCTCTGGCCTGTTTCGCAAGACATGGATATGAAAAAACGTCAATCAATGATATTGCGGTAGCGGCAGGTATCTCAAAGGCGTCTATATTCCAGTATTTTGGAAATAAGCAGACACTTTACCAGTATTTATTTGATTACTGCGCTGCCCAAATGAAGCAAGCCTATAACACGAGTGCATTGGAGGAAACTACGGATTTCTTTGACCGTGTATGGGAAGCCAGCGTTATGAAAGTGGAAATCTTAAAAAAGCACCCGCATATTGCGTCGTTTATTGCAAGTGTGGCAGTGGAACCAACGCCTGAATTGAAAAGTGCCATATTTTCAGAAGCAAATGAAAAATATATCGCATCGCTTGTTCTGCATGAGCGGGATTATAAAAAATTCAGACACCCGGAGGATGCAGAATTAGTGTTTCAGATGCTTATGATGCTTGCAAAGGGTATGTCCGTTCAGTTGGAAAGTGGAGTGGATTATGACAGCATGATGAAAGAGTTTCGAAACATCCTAGATATGTTGAAACACAACTTTTACAAGGAGGAATATTTGCCATGAGCAAGCCGGTAATTGTCCTAAACGAACTTACAAAAAGCTATGGAAAACATCGAGGAATTGAAAACATTAGCTTTACTGTTGAACAAGGCGAGGTTTTCGGCTTTATTGGCCCCAATGGAGCAGGAAAATCTACCACAATCCGTACTCTAATGGGCCTGCTGAAACCCTCCAACGGAGGAGCCTCTATCTTTGGGTTAGATTGTAGTCGGGAGCCCGCCCGTATCGCAAAGGATGTGGGGTATCTTCCCAGCGAAAACTGTTACTACAACAATATGAAAGTAAAAGAAATGCTTTTCTACACAGCAGAACTCTATGGTGTGAATGCCCACAGCCGGATGGAAGAATTAGCGGAGCGGTTGAATTTAGACTTATCCAGGCGAATTGGCGATTTGTCTTTAGGGAACAAGAAAAAAGTTGGCATTGTGTCGGCTCTGTTACCCTCTCCGAAGTTGCTGATTATGGACGAGCCTACCAGTGGCCTTGACCCGCTCATCCAGCAGGCTTTCTATGATATTCTGAAAGAAGAAAACAAACGAGGTGTGACCATTTTTCTGTCCTCCCACGTTTTGAGTGAGGTGCAAAGACTTTGTGACCGTGTAGCCATTCTGCGGGAGGGGAAGCTGATCAGTGTTCAATCCATGAAGGAACTGCGGGAAAACGGATACAAGAAAATCTCGCTGACAGCAAAAAGCGCCATTCCAGAGGATTTCTTTTCTGTTCCCGGTACGGCTAATTTAGAGTGGGACAAGAGCAAGACTTCTGTATCCTTTATGTTCTGCGGACCAGTTATGATGATTATGAACCAGCTTCATCGGCTGGAGCTGGAGGATATTTTAATTGAGGAACCGTCATTGGAAGAAGTATTCCTCCACTACTACGAATAGGAGGTCGTTATGTTGATTTTTCGATTTGAATGGAAACGAAAACGAAAATATATTCTGATTTGGGCCGCAACTCTTGCGGTCTGTATCTTCTCCATGACGCCAGTGTATTATGGCATGATTGAAACGGTGGAAACTTTGCCTGTGGAATTTACACAGGGAGGCTTTTTTGAAACGGTTGGTATTTCTCTGGAGCTATTGATGGAGCCACTTGGTATGTACTCGTTCCTCACAGGCTTTTTTATGGTTGCAGGGGGGATTTTCGGGATGCACTTGGGGCTGTCGTTACATACAGAAGAGTGTACGGGAAATACGGCTGAATACTTATACACAAAGCCTTGTGGACGGAAACAGATTTATATGGGAAAGCTGCTATGTGCGCTTGCCGGAATATGTGTAACAGGGATTTTTTATCTGGCGACTTCATTTCTAACGATGACTCTGTTCCGTTTCGGATTTCCCATCGGGGAATTTTTCTTGGTGGCAGGTTCGTTTATTCTCATCTCCCTCTTTTTTGCACTATTGGGACTGATGGTTGGAATATTTCACCCCAATAATCGTTCCCCACTTCTGACAGCCGGATTGGTTGTGTTTGTGGAATATTGTATCACTTCTTTTTCGAGGACTGTCAATATCCGGGCAATCGGCTTTTTATCGCCGTTTTCTTTTTTCAGTCCAGCGGAAATCCACAATGCTGGAACTTATTCATGGGACTATATGCTCTGGTATCTGCTCCTGCTGTTTGGGTTTGCGCTGCTGGCATACTGGAAAATCTTGAAGCGGGATATTGCGTTGGCTGTGTAAAGGAGGAAACGAATGAAGGCGTTAGTGAAAAACGAGCTGCGCTTAACAAGAAAACTACTGCTGATCTGGATGGGAATTGTCTTGATTTTGTGTGGCTTCGCTTACTTTGAGTATTTGTCACTAAAGGAAAGCCTCAATGAGCTGACAGGGCTAATATCGAATTTTCCGAAAATTCTGAAAGCTATGTTTGGTGTGAGCGGTGATCTGACTTCTGCTTTGGGCTGGTATGGCTGTATGTATTATTGGGTCACGATGCTAACCAACAGCTATGCGGTCTATCTCGGTGTTTCGTGTGTAGCGAAAGAACAGGCGCAGGGAACGGCAGAATATCTATTTACAAAACCAGTGGGTCGCAACAAGGTTGTCTGTGCCAAAGCAGTTGCCTGTGTATGTAATTTGCTTGCACTTGCGGTATTCAGCGGGTTATGTAATTATTTTACCGCCATTTTACCGCTAGGCGGTTTAGAGCAAAGAAACGCTGCTTTTACCACCACATTGGGCCTGTTTTTGACAGGGTTGACTTTGTTTGCAATCACGCTTCTGGCCTCCAGCCTGACGAGAACCTATAAAGGGGCTGTTCGGATAGGCGCGGGAATATTATTGCTCTTTTATGGCATCAGCATCACCGCCGAATATCTTGAAGCTCCAATGCTGTACTGCTTAACGCCATTAAAATTCTTCGATGTTTACACAGTGGCAATAAGTGGAATACAGTTTTCGTTCTTCCTATTGGCTATGATAATTGCGATTGGTTCTGTTATCACAGCTCAAAAAGTTTGGACGCTCAGGGAAATTTGAAATGAACGATATGGATAGCTTCGAGTGGCTGCTATGTCCTGTCTGTAACAGTAAAACTCGTATCAAGCTGCGGTTAGATACTGAGCTGAAAAACTTTCCTTTGTTTTGTCCTAAATGCAAACAAGAAACTTTAATCAGCGTAGAAAAATTTAAGATTTTAGTTATCACAGAGCCAGACGCACAGACGCAGAGCCGATAACCCGTTAGCCCTCAGGCGCGGATTATCGGCTCTTTTGTTTTCGGCGGCTGTCAATTAAAGCCGCCGCGTTATACGACGACTTTATGAGGAACACGGCGGTTTCCGAGGAGGGATCGTCGTGTTCATTTTGCTTTTTCATAGTACGCATGATCTTCACCAGCTAAAAAAAGCGTAGCTCCCCCTCCGGGCAAGTCCGGCATTGGACGCGAAATTTGCCAGTACATTAAGAATAATGTCATTTCACGCGCTTGTGTGGCATCACGCCATGCGAGCGCGTTTTTCTATACCCACCTTGGGACAAGTTGTCCCGAGGTAGGCAGGGGCGGCCCCGGCTGCCGATCCCCGCCATCCCCCGTTCAGATCGTCCACCCACAACAAAAATCTGAACGGAGGAAAATATAATGACTACTATCAATCTGAAGGACTTTTACTCTTGGCACACCCATGATGAATATATCGAAGTTTCCGATGAAGTGGCCGCCGAGCTGCGGGCCGACAAGCTGTATGAGGCTGCCTACCAGCGGCGGATAATCCGCAATAAGGCACAGTATTCCCTCGACTGTGATGATGGGATCGAATACTCTGCCTGCCTTTCCGAGCCGACCCCGCAGGAGCTGCTGGAGCGCATGGAGCGTTTCTGCGATCTGTGGAACGCGCTGAACACTTTGCCCGAAACGCAGGGGCTTCGCATTGATGCCTGTATCATTGAAGGCAAGAGCATGACTGAGGTTGCCGAGGCCGATGGCGTAAGCGTGGCCGCCGTACATAAATCTATCCAGCAGGGTTTGAAGTCCATGAAAAAATATTTGCAAAATGTTTGATGTAGGGGGTTAAAAAACATCTTCCAAATGTCCTTGGTATATGAGAGGAGTTGATCCTCTCCACAACTGAATAGCGGCGGCTCCGGGCATAGTGCGAGGAGCCGGGCGGCGGGTGCGCCAGGACTTCTCCAACACGGAGGACGAGCGATCCACACCAACGCCGCAAGTGGGGACTTGCCACCCCACGGCCACGATCCGCGAGTGGACAGGCTGGCAGCCTGTCCCCCGGAGCTGCCGCACCACCCCAGCAAGGAGCGTCGCGCCGAGTATAGCTGTCTTATGACGGGCCAAGAAAATGAGCGCGGCGCTCCTTATTCTAACTTCGAGACAAATTGTCCCAATGTGGAGAAAGGCAAAAGGGCGACACCCAATCGCGGGTGCCGCCTTTTCGTGTTTCCCCAACAGACAACGGGGATCAATCAGTTCTACGCCATTTGTGAAGGAGGTCATCTATGGAGCGCACAAGAGAATTAACCACTTTCGCCATTGACGGTTATCAAATATCCGCTACCTTTGCCGATAGCAGAAACACAACGGCCCTCGGCCATGTGAAACAGATTTTGCTATCCTCTTTTGCCAACAATGCCGCCAAGCATACCCACGGCGACATCCTTGCAATCCACCCCAATCGGAGCGATAATAATAGTGGGGGTAGCCCCTATGTACCTTGAAAAGTTCATATCTCCCGCGTATTGATTCGCTCTTTTGGTTTGCCCTTATGACAAATGAAAGGACGGATCAATATGGAAAATAACATTCTTATCGGAACTCGCGTTGACTGTTTGTATAGAGTGTCCACCGACAAGCAAGTGGACTATGACGATAAAAGCCAAGCCGACATCCCCATGCAGCGCAGAGAGTGCCACCGCTTCTGTGAAAAGATGGGCTGGACGATTGTTCACGAAGAACAGGAGGACGGCGTATCCGGCCACAAGGTACGGGCCGAAAACCGCGACAAACTCCAAATCATCAAAGAACGGGCCAAGCAGGGCAAGTTCGATATTCTGCTGGTGTTCATGTTTGACCGCATCGGGCGTATCGCTGACGAAACGCCCTTTGTGGTGGAATGGTTTGTCAAGAACGGCATCCGGGTATGGAGTACCCAAGAGGGTGAGCAGCGTTTTGATACCCACACCGACAAACTCACCAACTATATCCGCTTCTGGCAAGCTGACGGTGAAAGCGAAAAGACTTCTATCCGCACAAAAACCGCCCTCGGCCAGCTTGTCGAGGACGGCGGTTTCAAAGGCGGGCTTGCTCCCTACGGCTACGATCTCGTAAAAAGTGGCCGCTTCAACAAGCGAAAGCATGAGGTTTATGAGCTGGTTGTCAACGAGGCCGAGGCCGCTGTGGTGCGGATTATCTTTGACAAGTATGTGCATGAGGGCTACGGAGCCCAGCGGATCGCCACCTATCTGAATAAGCTCGGGTATCGGGCAAGGTCGGGTAAGATGTGGCACCACGCCAGCATCCGGGGTATCATCTGCAACCTCACCTATACCGGCGTACTCCGCAGCGGCGATAGCCGATCCCAAGTGCTGCTGCACTTGCAGATTATCCCGCCGGAACTCTTTGAGGCCGCACAGCATATCCGCACTTCCCGTGCCAATTCTGCCGAACAGGAGCGCCGTGTTCCTCTCAACACCCGAGGCCAGTCCCTGCTGGCCGGGAATGTGTTTTGTGGTCATTGTGGCTCCCGGCTCTCACTCACCACAAACGGCAAGGCTTATCCCTGCAAGGACGATCCAAACCGCATTGTAAAGCGTGTACGGTATATCTGCTACGGCAAAACCCGCAAGCAAACGGAATGTGACGGTCAGACCGGGTACACGGCACATACCCTTGACGGCATCATTGATAAGGTGGTGCGACAGATCTTTGAGCGTATGAAAGCTGTCCCCAAAAGTGAGATCGTCAATATCCGATACAAAGAAAAGATGGAGGAACGGAAAGCGCTGCTCCGCAGCATCCGGGCCGAACATACAAAAGTATCTGCCGAGCTGAATATGCTGAAGGCCGAGGTCATTAAATCCCTGCGCGGCGAAAGTGCTTTTTCGCAGGACTTGCTCGGCTCTCTGATTTCTGACTGTGAGACAAAATGTCTCGAAGTTCAGCAGCAGCTTGAGGCGGCGCAACTGGCCTATGACGAAGGACAGGCTGTGCTGGAACACTTGAACGCCCAATACGATGACATTATCTCTTGGGCTGATATGTACGACACCGCCAGCATGGAGGCAAAGAAAATGATCGTCAACTGCCTTATCAAGCGGGTGGAGGTCTACCGGGACTACAAGTTGCATATCGACTTTAACATTGACTTTGAGCAGTTCAGCATGGGCATGGACATCGTTGCCATCGCTGCATAAAGCAAAAACCCCACTTCCGAAGAAGTGAGGTTTTCGTTCACAATCTCTTGGTGATGGTGGAGATAAGCGGGATCGAACCGCTGACCTCTTGAATGCCATTCAAGCGCTCTCCCAGCTGAGCTATACCCCCAGATAAGAGAGATTGTGATGTTTAATTTTTATGTTCCCTGTACGGGGGTTGTTTACCGCTTCAACCGGGCTCCCAGCTGAGCTAATGCCCCGTAGTTTGCTCGAAATGGAATCGCTCGAAACAGCTTTTTTATATTAGCACACTTTTATTTTCAATGCAAGAGGTTTTGGCAAAAAAATTGTAAAAATAGAGTCTGCCCCATCCTCTGGCAAAGTAAATGGTTCCGAATGAATCTGAAAAGAGAAAACCACTCACAAGATCCGCCTAACTAAAGGCTGGGAAGCCCGGGGTAAGGTTCCGCTATGTAAACCACTTGTATAATAGGAACCAATGTCCATTCGGATGGAAGCCGGCGATTGTCCCGCTAAATCATCGCGATGAGAAGAAAATCCATAAGAGCATCCGATGGAATAAAAGATCGGCGTGATTCTCTGGCTATTTCAGGCTAGGGGCAAAAACTAGCGGATTGAAAATCAAGTAGAAATCTGATAAAATTGTATCAATGTCAATCTATTTTACTGCAAAAGAGGAGTAATATATTATGCTAGGTGCCGATTTTGGCATTATTGTAGGGATTATTATTTGTGTAATGTTTTCAGCGTTCTTTTCTGCTTCTGAGACAGCCTTTACAACGTTAAACCGAATTCGTCTAAAAACTGAGGCCGAGGCAGGCGACTCTCGGGCCGCACTTGTACTTTCCATCGCAGAGAACTATGATAAAATGCTGTCCACAATCTTAATCGGGAACAATATTGTGAATATCGCCAGTGCTTCTCTGGCGACGATTGTATTTACCCATGTGCTGGGTGATGCCGGGGTGTCTGTGTCCACGGCGGTTATGACGGTCATCGTGCTGATTTTTGGGGAAATCTCTCCCAAAAACCTGGCCAAAGAGCATCCGGAGGCGTTTGCACGGTTCAGCGCCCCATTTTTAAGACTCTTGATTACCATCTTGACCCCGATTAATTTTATTTTTTCCCAGTGGAAGAAGCTGCTCAACAAGATCTTTAAGAAGAAGTCGGACAATCGAATGACCCAGGAGGAACTGAAAACCATTGTGGATGAAGCACAAAGCGAAGGTGGCATTGACGAGGAAAAGGGCGAGCTGATCCGCTCAGCGATCGAATTTGACGACCTGACGGCTGACGATATTTTGACGCCTCGTGTGGATATTGTTGGCATCGACGAGGAATGCCCTTTTCAGGAAATCTCGGATATTTTTCTCAAGAATACATACTCTCGCTTGCCCGTTTATTCCGATTCCATTGACAACATCATAGGAATCGTTCACGAAAAGGACTATTTCAGCGCTCAGAAAAGTGGCATCAGCGATATCAAACAGGTGATGAAGAAGGTCCTTTACATCAGCCGGACCGTAAAGATTTCCGACCTGTTGCGAACCCTGCAAAAGACAAAATCCCACATGGCGATCGTCGTCGATGAATTCGGCGGGACAGAGGGGCTTGTCACGATGGAGGATATCATCGAGGAGCTCGTGGGCGACATTTGGGATGAACACGACGTGGTGATCGACTACTTTAATCAAATCGACGACCATACTTATGTAATCAATTGCAGCGCGGACCTGCATGACCTATTTGAAGAATTTGATCTAGGAGACTCGGATGAATTTGAGTCTGCTTCCGTCGGCGGATGGGCTATG
Source organism: Anaeromassilibacillus sp. D41t1_190614_C2 (assembly GCF_015558525.1). Lineage (NCBI taxonomy): Bacteria > Bacillati > Bacillota > Clostridia > Eubacteriales > Acutalibacteraceae > Anaeromassilibacillus > Anaeromassilibacillus sp. D41t1_190614_C2. The sequence goes on from NZ_JADMOD010000018.1 coordinate 50,822, forward strand.
GAACTGCTCGGAAAAATCCCGTCGGTGGGGGACACTTTCGATTTTAAGGGATGGCATATTACCGTCACGAAGGCGACTTCTCACCATGCAACACAGTTGACAATGGTTTCACCAGAAGAGGGGGCAAGGGACGAATAATCTTTGGGAAAATTGGCGCTTTTATCTTTTGGGATTTGTGCTATACTGAATAAAAGTTTTATCAATAAACTTGTGCGCGGCTTCGCTTGGATAAGGGGTGAGTGTATGCAAGCGATCAACCTCTCCGTGATTCTGCCGGTTCGGAATGTAGAGCAGGAGATTTCTGGGATCTTGCGTTCTGTGGTGAGGCAGACAAACGGGATCGAGGCAGAATTTATTTTGGTGGATATGGGGTCCGAAGATGGAACGCCTTTGGAGTGTGTGCAGCTCATCAAAAATGAGAAATTACACGGCTTTGTGATCCAAAACGGCGACAGCGACGTTGCCGCAGCGCTCAATACCGGAATACAAAAAGCCAGCGGAACCTATGTTTCCTTTATTTTTGCCCGGCGGTTGTATATGGACTTCTTAAAAGGCTATCTGGAAACCGCGGAGCGCACAGACGCAGATTTTGTATTTGGCAGTTTCAGTGAAGAAGACGTCCGTTTAGCGGAACGCCGTTCGCTCAGTAAGGCGGTCCAGCAGCAGTCCGGCGTGCAATACATGAAGGAAGTCATCCGTGGAAATTTGCAGATCGACCTTTCGGCAGTGTTATTGAAACGCAGTTTCCTGCGCGAATGCGGGCTGCATTTTACCGAGGGATGCCGGTACGGGTACGCGCAGGAGTTTTTATACCGCTGCCTCCTGAATGCGCAGAATATCGTGCAATCTCCAACACTTTTAAAGCGGGATACGGTGTTTGAACTCAAGCGTGGAAAAGAGAAGCCAGTCGGCAAGGAAATTTTCCAGGCGGTGGAGGCAATTCAACGGGTGGAATTGCTGTTGCAAACCAGCTTTAAGCAGGAAACGGAACTACAGGCGCTGTTTTCGCAGGAGTTGCTTCCGCGGACCGTTATGAACAGTGTGGATGTCATGCTGCGGGAGGGCAGCGGATATAACGCGGTGCGTGGCGTTTTGCGGGTTTTGGGGTACGATTCATTGCTCAAAACAGGCAGACGTACAGAGAAAAATCTAAAGCGGCGTATCCGCGTTTGGAATCTAATCCCTTGGATGTACCAGGCAAAATGAGATGGCTGTGTAAATTGGTATTACACAGCCATTTCTTGACAGAGAATACTATGTATTATATAATATAGTAGAATAGGAGGTATCTATATGGACATACAGCTGAAAAAGGGGCTTTTGGAGGTATGTGTCCTAGCGGTGGTGGAGTGGCAAGATTCATATGGATACCAAATTATGAAGGATTTATCCGCCTGTGTGGAGATCTCGGAATCGACGTTGTATCCCATCTTGCGCCGTTTGGAGGCGAGCGGATACCTGACAACATACTCTGTTGCACACAACGGCCGTCTTCGGAAATATTACCGGATAACCTCTTTGGGAAAACGGCGGCTTTCTGATTTTTGCGAAGAGTGGAAGGAATTGGAACGCATTCATGCGTTCATTTTACAGGCAGGATGCGAAAAGCACCAGTTGCCTGCGGGGGAACGTACGGACAAGGAGGGGAAGAACCCGTGAAAAAAGAGACCTATTTCCAAACGCTGTACAAGCTGCTTCGGAAACTTCCGGAGAATGACCGCCAGACAACCGTTGCGTTTTATCGAGAAATCGTAGAGGACCGGATGGAGAACGGGCTTTCAGAAGAAGCAGCAGTGGCAAGCCTGGGAGACGTCCACCAGCTTGCCCAGAAAATTCTGTTGGAAAATCCACAGCGGCGGTCCAGCACGAAACCGTTATGGATTGCCTTGGGCGTTACGATGGCTGTCCTAGTCGGAATGGGAGCCCTGGTTACCTGTGGCGTTTTGACCTATCGGGAACTCCGGACATCTTCGGTTGCCGAACCGATCGGCCCTATGGAGGATTCTATCCCATCTTCTCAGCTTCCAGAGGGAGCTGTACAAGGGGAGAAGGCTTCCACCCCTCCATCCGAAGAGGGCCAGACGGAGAAGCATATGGAAGAATACCGCACATCCGTCGAGGAAGTGGATGTAGTGGAGGTTGATGCAGAAAACAAACAGATTCTTTTTGAATCCTCAGAAGAGGAGGAAATGGTGATCCTCTACGAGACCGATGACACACAGTTTTATTCCATCAAGAACGAAGGCCGTTCTGTAACTTTGAAAAATGAAGACCACCGGCGTTCCGACCAAACAGAGGGGAGCTATCGCATTCATGTGCAGATTCCTTCGGCTTACATGGGAAGTTTGAAGGTGGAAACCGGAAACGGAAAGATCGTTGCAAAAAATTTGCAGGAACTTGCAGATTTCTCTTGTGTGACAGACAATGCCGCAATCGTTTTGGAAGAGTTTGCAGCTCAAAAACTATCGGTAGAAAGCAAGAACGGAGCGATTTCTTTGCACGACGTCCAGGCAGATCAATCGCTGGCACTCCATGCGACGAACGGCTTTATCGGATTAACCGGTTGCACCTCGCCAGAGATCGGGATTGCGACCCGAAACGGTGCGATCCATTTGACACAGGTTCAGGCGGCGCAGGCCATCCGGGTCGAAAGCTCTAATGGGGCAATTTCCCTGGATTCTCTGGAATCCCCGGACATTCAATTGCAAAACCAGATTGGAGCAATCACTGGAAGCATCCAAGGGAAAAAGGCGGATTATCGGATCGTCACAGAACAGAAATTGGGCGAAAACAACTTGACCGAGCAATCCGGCGGCACGAAACAGCTGCAAGTGAAAACCAATCTGGGACGCATCCACGTCACTTTTAACGAATGAAGAATACAAACGAAGCAGAAGCTGGCGGAAAGAAATGCTGGCTTCTGCTTTGTTTGTTTTTTACCGTAAAGACGTTGTTCGCTTCGGTTGTAAGAGAAGGCGCTGTTTACGCCTGCAAAGCGAATCCGCCGTCCTGTAAAGCGCGCTTCGCTCGCTTGTTTTATGTATGGTGGGATTTTGGGGCAGCGGAGGAAAGGGCGAGTCTTGGGAAGGGCGGGCGGCATTGAGCGAGAGATTCGGATAAGATGGAAAATTTGTGGGGCCTATCTTGTGAAAAATGCTGCATGTAGGTTTGTCAAACATCTTGTACAGCGAGAGATTCAAAGAAAGCAGCAAGTTTTTCTTTCGGGGAGAGCCAGGCA
>NZ_JADMOD010000019.1:0-52843 GCF_015558525.1 Anaeromassilibacillus sp. D41t1_190614_C2
GCTTCGTCGTCGATGTAGAGGTTCAGGTCAAGGCCGTTCGCCTCGTCCACCGTGTTCTGGAGGATGGACATATCCGCACGCATTTCCAGCTTGTCGATCGCTGCCTGCAAGTTGTCATATGCCTCGTCTACGTCCGCCTTCAGGGCGTCTTCCTCTGCATACACGTCCTTCGCCGCGTCGAGCGCTTCCTCGAAGCCCTCGGTCGTGCCCGGCTTGAACTGATCCAGCATGTCTTTCAGCTGCTCTGCAATGTTGATCAGCGGCAGCAGGGTTTCCTTATCGCCCGCTTCGAATTCCAACAGGTGCATCGCATCCAGCAGGTCGCTCCAAGCCTCGTTGACCTCTTCCTGGGTGGCATTCGCATTGTCATAAACGGTCTGCGCATTCTCCAGGGCGTTCTCGAAGAACTCCTTCGCCGCCGGCACCAGGCCGTCGATGACGTCCTGCGGCACGGCGTTGGCCTGCTCCAGGACAGCTCCCAGGATGCTCTTATCCACGCTTGTGAACGTGAAGCGCAGGGTCGTGCCCTCGTTCGGCATCGTGAAGATGTACGTGCAGCCGTCCGCTGCAAACTCGATGTCCTCACCGTTGAGCTGCGCTCCGGAGAATCCATCCTTGGTCGGGGTAAAGGTGAAGGTCAGCTCTTCGCCCGGCTGCACCTTCGCGCCATAGATCGCATCTGTGGAGATGATTGCCTCCGTTTCGCCCTCGACGCTCATGGATGCGTTGCCGCTCCACTGTACCGTCAGCAGCTGCGGTTCCTTCGGCAGTTCCGTCACATGTACGGATGCACCTTCTGCGGTGTACGGGACAGCTTCGATATTCCAATCCGCCAGGAAGACATCTTCCAGCGCCAGCGTGTAATCGCCTTCCGCCATATCCGGGGACGCGGTAAACTTCGCCGTGAACAGGCTGTCCAGGTCCGCCGGCAGGCCCTCGCCGATCATCTCCGCCAGGTACAGGAAATTCACCTGAAGTTCGCCGTCATGGATGCTGTATTCAAACGTATCTCCCAGCACTTCGTTCGGGACAACCTCTGTACAGGTCAGGCCTTCCGGATACGTCATGAGCATCTGCAGGGACGCCACCGGGCTTTCCAGCGCATCCAGGCCGCCGATCGTGCCCTTCACTTCAAACTCACTGCCCGCTTCCACCGTCTCCGGTGCTTCCAGGCCAAGCGCGACGCCGGTTTCCTCCGGGATCTCTTCATAGCTCAGGAACTTCGCGTCCGCCCAGTTGCCGTGGTCGCCGTTGATGGAACCGTTGCTGTCCAGTTCCAGGCGGATGGTCCGCACACCGGTCAGGTCGAGGCTGACGAATTCAGCCGGGACCAGATAGGACATTTCCGGGCTGGTATAGCGGGGCTCCGTCTCGTTGTCGAAATAGACCTTAAAGATCATGGAGTTGGCGTATTCCTTGAGGTGGTTTGCGCCTACCCAGCTTTCGAAGCGGCTATAGCCCTTGCCGGCGATGTCGTAGGTCACCGAGCAATAGGAATGCATGCCGATGCCCTTGCGTTTGCCATCGACCAACGGCAGGTCGAGCGCCTCCCCGTCGGGACCGGTGACCACCATGTCCAAACCTTCGACGCCGCTGTCCTTGACCGCATGTCCATAGGTCCCCTGGTTATCCAAGGAATCCCATTCCAGGTCGCTCAAATAGACAGCCTTTGTTGTGCAGAACGAAATGCGGTAGACAAACGTGCCGCCGTCCGGACGGTGGACCGTGATTTCGGTCACGCCCGGGACCTTCTTTGCCGGGGAAATCTCATAGGTGACCGCGTCATTGCTCTTTTCCACGGTCACTTCCGGCACCGCGTCGCCTTCTTCGATGGGATAATAATAGTCATACTGTCCCGGATCGAATTCCTGCACCGGTTCCCCGTCGATCGAAATCCCGGTGATCGTGCTGGACGGGTCGATCTCCTTCATCGTGAGGAACTTGGCGTCCGCCCAGTCCGCATGGTCGCCCGTATCCGGCCCGTTGGTATCCGCTTCCAGGCGGAGAATCTTTGTGTTTGCAACCGGGATAGAGATCTTCTGCGCTTCCGTCGCGCCGTTGCCGGACGGCTGGCTCTCATAGATCAGCACGTCGTCAGAATATACGCGGAAGATGATATCGCCCATATTGTCTTTGAGTGCATCGACGCCCACATAGGCTTCGAAGATCTCATAGCCTTTGCCTTCGATGTTGTAATAAATCTCAGACGTGGCATGGGCGCCAAGGCCCTTTTCAAAGGTGGTCCGCTCGCCGTTGACGATCAGCTCCAATTTGGGATTCTCATGCGAACGGTCTTTCTGGATGGCCGTATAAGCACTATAGGATTCCGGTTCAAAGTCCAGATCGCTGAGGTACACGGTGGTATCCAGCTCCAGGGCCTTCTTGACCAAACCGTTCAGAGCGTTCTCCAGTTTGACAGCCGCTTCGTCCAGCTGGCTCTGGGAAACGTCCTCTACGCTGGCGAGCAGCGCATTGGCCTCTTCCATCGCCTCTGCAAGCGGCGCCCAGCTCTCCGGCGTATAGTGCGCTTCGGGCAGGCACTTGGCCTTGTTGACCTGCTCCAACAGCACGTTCACCGAGCGCAGGCCCTCTTTGGCCGCATCCAATGCAGCTATCGCTTCCTGCGCCTGCTCATCCGTGATCGCATTGCCGGATTCCAGCAGCGCATTTGCCGCGGCAATGGCCTCTTCCAGCCGCTGCCACGTTGCAACGGTATAATCCGATTCCTTTAAAGAATCCAATCCGGCCAGATGGTTCTGCAAGCGCTCTGCATTCATATTGTAGACCGGCAGGCCCGCATCTTCCGCCGTCGCCGGACGGAAGCGGACTGCATAGCCCGTTCCATACGCCATGGGATAATACATCGTGTCCGTAGAATCCACGAGGTAGCTGATGCAGATCAGCGGGCTGCTGTTTTTATCGGAAGAAGTCCCGCTCAGGCCGATCTCATCCTCATAGACCTCCGCCACATACTGCTGGCCAGGGGTCAGGAAATCGAGCGGCATCTGCAGCTCGCGGTCGATCGCGGAGATGCTTCCCGCAAACCATACGTCCTCGCCGCGCGCTTTCCGCGCATAGGTCGCATATTCGGACATAGAAGCTTCCAGCACGCGCAGCTCATCCCAATTGCTGGGCAGGTCCTTCCAGAACTGCCGCTCCTGCTCCGGGATCTGCGGGATGTTGGTCGGGTTGCCGTACCAATACAGCGAGTGCATGCCGGTGCGGAACAACAGGGAGGACGCCAGCGCGTACCCCTTGGTGGCCTTGCCCGGATAGCAGAAGGTGTGGTCGGCCGGCCCCTGGATGGCGCGGGTGAACAGGGTGGAGATGTCCTGCGCGATCTGGTCGCCCTGGATGCCCTCGTCGCCCAAAATGCCTTCCGTGGTCAAAAGGTTCGGGTAGGTGCGCTCCAATCCCGTGGGGACGTATTCGTCGTGGATGGTCAGCACCAGATGATGGCGGGCGGCTGCCTCGACCATCTCTTGGTTGCGCTTTTCATACTCCTGGTCGCCCTCCTGCATAAAGCCGGGCTTTACGCCTGCGGCGCCCCATTCTTCGAAGCGTGCAAATAGCTCATCCACCGTATACCGCCCGTATTTGTCAAACATATGGCGGTTGTTGACGTACAGGATCATGCCGACGCCCTGGGAATTGGCGTATTCACAGATGGCGGGGATGTCCAGATGGGGCTTGAACAGGCCGCCTTCCGGCCAGCCGGGAACGGGTTCGCCCGTAATCAGGCCATACGGCGGGAAGCCCTCTCCGGCGTCAAACACGCCGTCCTCGGGGATAAATTCCTTCATGATGCGTTTGACTTCGAGCAGCTCCTCGGAATCGCCCGGCTCCGGCTCCAATTTGGACGGGTCCAGGCGCGGGTCGCACCGGTCGTCCAGCTCCGGCCCATACCAGCCGTAGTCCAGAAGGACATACTCAAAGTTCTCCGCTTTCGCGGTGTCGATCCAGTCTTTCAGGGTCTCCGTGGTCTCGCTGCCAGCGCCGAGCATCAGGTTGCGGCCCGGCTTGACCCACTCGGAGAATTTGTACATATCCTCGTCCGCCGGCTCGTTGAGGTTCAGGATGATGTCCTCGTTCTCCGGCAGGCGGGCCAGCTCTTCGGCCACCACAAAGGTGCGCCACGGGCTGCACTTCTCCGTATTGGCGGAGACGTTGACCACGCTCCCGTCGTATTTCGCCTGGAGCGTGCGGTCCGCACACTTCGTCATATACATGACGGCGTAATCGTCCAAATTGGCCTCGCAGATGGAGACCACTTCCCCGTCCGCATACTCCACGGTCATCGGGCGGCAATAGTGCCTGCCTTCAAACGATTCCACCGGGATGGTCTGCGGGACGGTCTGGTTGGTTCCCTCATGGATCTGGGCGACCGCGCCCTCCGGGAAGGCAAACTGCGTGTATTCGTCCGTGATCTGGTAGTCCGTTTCCATCTCGGGAAGGACATAGCGGAATGCCACGCCCGTATTGTAGGCGCGCATTTCAATGGTGACCGTCTTGCCCTCTGCGTTGGAAAGGGTGACCGCCGTCTCGTTGAAGCGGTCCTCGATCACCGACTTATCGCCTACGAGAGGGGTCCAGGTCTCGTCCCCGCTGCCAGTCTCCTCCGAAACCAGGGTCAGGTTGTTCTGGAACGAACCGGCCGTGGTATTCAGGCCCAGGGTCCCATCCTCCAGCAGGGCGGTCCCATTAAGCACAACATTATAATAGGGGACGCCTTCGTCCATCCAGAAATTGATCTGGAGGTCTTTGTCCGGCGCTGTTGTGCTTTTGGCGTCCGGCGGGAGCTCCGCGCCGCTCTGTGCAGCAAACGCCGCCGGGGTGGTCCCCAGGCCCGGCGCTGCCAGCGACAGTGCCAACAACAATGCTAACAGTCTCTTTTTCATACTTCTCCTCCTATTTGATCTGTGTACACGCGGCGTGTACATCGTTGTCCGGTCTGTGCCCCTCCTTTCGTATCTGAAAAAATAGCAACAAAACAATAGCCCTCCTTTCCAGCAAAAAATCGTTCATTCTATAATAGCATATCCTCTAATTTAGCAATTGCTTTGTAAAGAATTTTTAATTGATTTTTATAAATTTTAACTTGGAATGTATCATATCAATGATAGAGGCATTTCTTTCCACCCGGAACACGCGGCAAAGCGTTCCTTTCTCACCTGCTTCGCGCATGATATGGACAAATTTTCTAAAACAGGATTGGAACGTTTCCATCCATTGTTTGAAAGAATCCCTTGCTTCGCAAACAATATATGCACGTTTTGTATTAGGATTTTTTATATCGTGTATTATTTCTATTGTTCTTTTCTAAATTTACTTGTAGTTTAATCAGTAAATATATTTTTTGAAAGTGAAAATATTTCCTATATAACATTATGCTTTGTAAAAAATCGTGTATAGTGTAAAGGAAAAGCCCTATCCGCGACAAAACCGGCGGATCGGGCAACCCACTACAATCAACACTGGAGACTGCAATATGAACGCTTCAAATCAAAAAAGTATCAACCAGGAGAAGAGCCAGGCCATCAACCGCGCATTAATCATCGACCTCCTCCGGCAACAGGGGGTTTGCTCCCGCGCGACATTGGCCCACCTCTCGGGCCTGAAACAGGCCACCATCACCAATATCATCGCCGAATGCATAACGAGCGGGCTTGTGATGGAAACCGGGTTGATGAGCGGCAGCAAAGGCCGCCGCTCCATTGGCATCACACTGAACGAAGAGCACTGCCATGTCATCGGCATCCGTATGACGCGCAGCGCGTTTTATCTATGCCTGGCGGGCCTATCGGGGAAACCGTTCCACGTGCAGGAATTCCCGATTGCGCCCGGGGAACCCGTGCAGACGACCTTGCCGCGCATCCGCCGGGCGGTGGAAGACACGCTGGCCCAGTCGGAAACGAAGATCGCCGCGGCGTGCATGGCTATGCCCGGCCCATATCACGAGGACCGGGATTGCCTGTTCTTTGTCACGGAGCTCTCCGGCTGGCAAAACTACCCGATCCGGGCGACCCTGACCAAGGGCCTCGACCTCCCCTTCCTGGTGGTCAACGACGCGAACGCCAGCGCCTTCGCCCAGCTCTGGTACCACGGGCAGGAGCCCGCCACGCAGAATATGCTGTATGTGCTCGCCGGGCAGGGCGTGGGCTGCGGCATCATCTCGGAGGGGCGCCTTGTGACCGGGCAGCGCGGGCTGGCCGGGGAATTTGGCCATAATTCCATCGATTACAACGGACTGCCATGCGAGTGCGGCAACCGCGGCTGCCTGGAAAAATATTGCTCCACGCTGGCACTGCGCAGCCGCATCCGGGAACGCCTCGCCGCCGGGGAAGCCTCCAAGCTACAGGCGGACGCGCTCTCCACCGAGGCCCTGGCGCATGCGGTGGCACAGGGCGACCCGGTCGCCTGCGAGGAATACGACCGCGTGTGCGAATTCCTCTCCATCGGTATCACGAACCTGATCAACCAGCTCAACCCGGGCATCATCGTAATCGGCGACGAACTCGCAGAGATCGCACCGGACCGGATGCTCGCAACCGTGCGCGAGCGCGTAAAAGAGAGCGTCCATACTTTGTCCCCAGGCGAGGTGGCCATTGAGGTCAACCGCCTGCCGGGCAGCCCGGTCCTGTTGGGCGCCGCTGCCTTTGCCGCGCAATCGGTCCTGGCCGACCCCGGCAAGCTGATCCAGGAGGCGGCGGTTTCGCAGGAGATATCCTCCGCGCCGTTGGAATTGGCGGCTCTGTAAGCCGGCCGCATCGAATCATACAAAAAGGGCAGCAGAGATGTTTCTCCGCCGCCCTTTTCAGCGTTCTGCATGTTCCATGCAAATGCTTTTCTTTTCGAAAGGAACCTCCTTTCTCTCCCCTGTAGAGGTCTCTGCACCGCGGGAAAGAGAGGGGGTTTTTGCTGCGTTATTTTCCGGGAAAAGCCCCGCGCAGGGCTGCGCTTTTATAGGGTGATCTCTTTCGTGGCGATCCGCTCCCGGAACGCGCGGTCGTGTTCCACAAACAGCAGGGTGGGACGGCTGGCAAGGAGCAGGTCCTCGATCTGCACCCGCGAAAGCACGTCGATGAAGTTGAGCGGCTCATCCCAGACATAGAGGTGCGCGGGCTGGCAAAGGCTTTTCGCCAGCAGCACCTTTTTCTTCTGCCCTTCGCTGTACGTCTCCAGATCTTTGTCGAATTGTTCCCGCGAAAAATCCAGTTTGCGCAGGATGGCCTTGAACAGGGGTTCGTCCAAGCCCTCCCGCTGTGCCAGCGCGCGCAGGGACCCGTGCAGCCCGGCCGTCCCCTGCGGCACATAGGACACCACGAGATTCCCGCCGATGCGCAGGGCCCCTCTGTGCGCCACCGGTTCCCCCAGCACCAGTTTCAGCAAGGTGGATTTCCCGCATCCGTTTTTTCCGCAGACCGCCACGCGGTCCCCCTGCTCGATGGAAAAGCGCACATCCGAAAAGACCGTCTTATCCCCATAGAAGGCCGAGAGGTTTTCCGCCTCGGCCAACACGCGCTTGGGGTAGTCCATGGGGTGCAGGCGGAGCGCCTCCGCCTCCTCCAGATTTTTCAGGAGCTTTGCCTTTTCTTCCAGCGCCGTCTCCCGCCGCGCCTCGATGGTTTTCGAGCGCTTCATCATCTTGGCCGCCTTATGGCCCACATAGCCGCGGTCCGGGCGGATGCCCGAATTGCGGGTGTCGAATTTGCCCTTTTCGGTCCGGTCGCTCCAGTCCGCGGTGCGGCGCGCAGCCTGTGCCAGCCGGGCGGTCTCTTTTTTCAGCTTGGCCTGCTCCGCCCGCTCAAACTGGTCCTGCCGGTTGCGGTTCTCCTGCCAGGAGCGGAAATTCCCCGCCTGTACCTCGATGTCCGCCCGGTTGAGCGCGAGGATATGGTCCACGCAGCCGTCGAGCAGGGTGCGGTCGTGGGAGACCAGGAGAAACCCCTTTTTCCCGTTCAAATACCGGCACACGGCGTCGCGCGCCTCCTCGTCCAGATGGTTGGTCGGCTCGTCGATGAGCAGAAACCGGTCCTCGTCGAGGAACAGGGCCGCCAGCAGCACCTTGGTCTGTTCGCCGTTGCTCAAGGTACAAAACGGGCGGTCCAGCACCTCCGCATCCACCCGCAGCAGGGACAATTCCCGCTGTAGCCGCCACAATTCATACTCCGGCGCGAGCGCTTCCACCACAGCCTGGGTGTCCTGCTCCGGATGCGGGACCGGGAACGGGAAATACGCCACGGGGACCGGGCAGGAGATCGTCCCCCGGTACGGGTACTCCCCCAAAAGCAGGCGCAAAAAGGTGGTCTTGCCGCGCCCGTTCCGCCCGATAAACCCAAGCTTCCAGTTGGTGTCCATCTGGAAGGTGACATGTTCAAACACATTATCCGGGTTGCCGTCGTATCCAAACGTGAGATCCTTCACTTGTATCAAAGCCAATGCAATCGCCTCCACGCATAAAAATAAGCCGCAAGAAAGTCACCTTTCCTGCGGCCCTTTTTTACGCGGCTCAACAGAGGCGGTCTTGCCGCTCTGTTTTACGAGGTCCGGCCTTTTGCGTGCGCCAAGATGCGCAGGCGCTAAGGCGCCGGACGGTCAAAGGGGATTGCAGAACGTGTCGCTTTCTTGCAGGGCATCCCAAACCAGAGGAACGTCCCGTTCCCCTTGGAAATGCCGGTTTCTTTCAAACACTCAGCAAGAAAAAGTGCGCACGTTTTCAACTCCCATCGTATGAAATCGCTGTCACTATAGCACATGTCCGGCAGCGTGTCAAGGGATTTCAGGAAAAAGGGCCAGTGCGCGGGGGCCTCGCAGGGCGCGCCCGTCCTGGATGGCCTCTCATCAAAAAAAGAACAGCCGGACCCACGCCCACTTGCATGGGTCCGGCTGTTCTGTATCGGCGAATTCGCCGCAGGGTTCAAAACCCTGTTTACTCCCCAAATAACGAAGCTTGTTTGATCAATAGACACGCAATGCCTCTCGCGGGCACACAGTGCCTTTCGCGCCTACGGCGTTCCCTAAGAAAGCATTTAGCCAATCGTCACTGCACAATGTTTCACTGGGACATTGCCCGGCAGGGTGGTATAAACGCCCGTGCTCTGGCCCGGCGTGCCGGTCGCATAGACTCTGTAATAGTAGTCGTTGCCGATCTTCGCCACGAACTGCGTCTTGAGCACTTCGCCGTTGCCGGCCGTGAAGCCCGGCGTCATGGCGTTGCCGTTGACAACCGTCATCTTGAAGCAGTATGCGCTGCCTCTCTTCAAGGTGAAGTTCACCGTCGTATCGGAAACCACATATGCCTGCTGGCTCGTCACGCCCTGCGCTGCGGATACCACACCCGCTGCGCCATATGCGTTGCCAACATTCGCAGACGTGCTGCCCTTGCTGCTGTTGTTGCCCGTGCTCGGCTTCTCCGCCTTGACCAGGCCGTTCGCCGCAGCTTCCAGGTTCACATATGCACTGGTGACGCTCTGCTCATCCGCATTTGCGTCCGCCGCAACTGCCTTCGCAACGCTCAGCGCTGCCTTAAAGGTTGCCACACTGCGGTCCGTGTAACCATTCAGATCAATGGCTTCGGTCTCCGCAATCAGCTTGTTCAGCTCGTCCTTGTTCGGGATCTTCCGCAGGGCTGCCATCGCATCGGACAGCTCCAGTGCCTTCGCATCCACATCGGCCTGCGCTGCGTCTGCATTCAGAAGCAGTTCTTCCGCCTCTGCCAGCACCTTCTCGAAGGCCGCCATGGCTTCGTCGTCGATGTAGAGGTTCAGGTCAAGGCTGTTCGCCTTGTCCACAACCGCCTGCAACATCGAGAAATCGGTTGCACGGACCAACTGGTCAAACGCGGTACGCAGATCGTCGCATGCCTTCTCGATGTCCCCTGCAAGCGCTTCCTCGTCCGCTGCGACTTCCTCGGCAGCCTCGTAGGCCGGCAGGTAGTTTTCCCAGCTCTCCGGGGTAAAGTCCGCCTCTTCGAGCGCGCGGGCAATCTCCAACAGCGTGTTCAGCTCGGTTTTGTCGCCCGGCGCAAAGCTCAGGAGATGGATCATATCCATCAGGCCGCTCCACGCCTCGTCGATCTCCGCCTGGGTTGCCGTGAGCTCCGCTGCGGCTTCGTTCGCTTTCTCCAGCGCCGCGTCAAAGCGCTCCTTGACGCTCGGGATCACGTTTGCATACTCGTCGCCTTCCTGAAGCGCTTCGGCAATGGCAATCGTCTGCCGCAGGGTCATCTTGTTGACAACCGTAAACGCAAAGTTGAGTTCGGTGTCGGCTCTCGGCATCGTAAGCGAATAGACATATTCGGCCGGGTCGTCAAAGGCCTGCGCCTCGTTGTTGACCATCACGCCGGCGATCTCCCTGCCGTCCACCGCCGGGGCAAACGTCAGATCCAGCTCTGTGCCGGACAGCACGCCGTCCGTATAGCGGCCGATCAGGTCCGCAATGTGCTGGCCTTCTCCGTCCACACTCAGGCTGACCTTGCTGCCGTCGTACTGTACCGTCAGGCTGTGCTCCACCGGCACGTCCTCTGCAAACTCCGCGTCTGCGGTGACGTCCGTGGTCACTTCCATCGTGTACGTATTTTCGGCTGTGAGCGGCACTTCCTCGCCGTTGATCAGCGCGCGGCTCACATAGTACCCCGCATCCGGGGTGAAGGTAAAGGTGACTTTTGTTCCGACGGCTACGGTTTGGCCCGCAACGATTTCGCCACTGTCTGTAGCCGCCGAAATCTTACCGTTAACGGGCTCTGTAAAATTTACGCTAACCTTTTCTTCTTCACTGCTATTCTTTCCAAATATCTGAAGCTCGGTGATGACAGCGTTGACACCCCAATTGGCGTCATACGAACTGTTCACATAGATGCGCAGGCCCAAAATATCCTCCTGCACCGAATCAAAGACAATTTCCTTCTGCTGCTGCTCGCGGTCGGCCGGGTTCTGCTTCCAAGTGATGTCGCCGGAATTGGCAACCGTCTCCCAGGAGCTGCCGTCTTTGGTCACGAGGACGTCAAAGTTCTTCGGGCCCTGGTCCTTGGCAAAGTAGCTCCACAGGATCATGCGCTCGACATCCTTCGGGGTATCCCATGTCACCTGGACATAGCGGTCCTCTTCCGGGATCTGGTCGAGCACCTTCATGCCGAACACGCCCTTGCCGTCTGCGCCGGGCGCCTGGTCGTCATAGATGCCGTCGTTGACAAACGCGGCCTCCTTCTTGTTGCCAAGGGCGGTATCCGGCGCATACGCGGTGCCTTCCGGCGCGATGTTGCGCACGGTTTCCTCGCCTACCGTGACAACGGCGGCGGCCTTCACGTCATTGGTGTTGACAATACATGCCGGCAAGGTGAGTTCGCCGGAGACAGTCTGCTCGCCCGAGGTATACGGGTCGTAGCTCTCGCTGTCCCAAACCACCGGGACCGTCGCGCGCAGGCCGTCCTCCAGGCGCAGCGCAATGGTATCCGGCAGGTCCAATGCATCGAATGCCGTGCCGTAATCCACTTCCTGCGCATCCGGGTTGGCCGCGGAAACAACCGCAACCTGGGTGCCGGTCCCGCCTTCTGCGACGAATTCTGCGGAAATCGTCACATCTTCGGTGATATTGGTCAGGGTGTACTGGTTGTCAACCGGGATCACAATCTCCCCATTGACAACCGCCATGTATGTCACATAGCCTTCCGCCGGGGTGAACGTGATCTCCACCGGCAGGCCGTCCAGGACGGAACCTTCGGGGTCGGTGGTAATCGTGCCGTTTTCGGTGTCTGCGATTTCGATGTTGTATGTCTTTACGTCTTCCAGTTTGGTGACCGTTGCGTCCGCCCAGTCGCCGTGGTCGGAGCCAATGCCGTCGCCCGCATCGGTCACGCGCAGGGTCAGCACACGGCAATCGTTAAGGACCACATTGACCTCTTCGCGGTCGTTCGCGTTCATCACTTCGGACTGATAGACGCGCTCGCCGTCGGCCAAAACCTCAAACTGGATGCTCGAGGCGGCAACCTGCATCTCCTGGTCCACGCCGATGAAGGAATGGAACTGGTAGTCGCCGCCGCCCAGATAGATCTGGACCTCGGAGGCCGCATGGACACCGATACCGGAGGCGTAGGTCTCCCCGCCCAAGCGCAGGGGGTTGCCGTCGATGGACACATTGCGGCCCGGCTCGTCGCCCCAGCCGACCGTCGCGCTCAGCCACGGATAGTCGCCCAGCTTCGTGACGGTGTTTTCAGGCGCTTTGGAAACCCGGACCGTCTCGGTGTCCAGCGTTGCCGTATCCTCGCTGTCGCCGTCGTAGCGGTAGGTGGCCGTTGCAGACAGGATATAGTCGTCCGCCGGCTTGTCGATCGAGCAGGACGCATCCTCCGGCATGGTGACCTGGAAGGTGACGGTCTTCGTCTCGCCCAAGGCCAGCTCGTCGATGGTCTCGCCGCCGGTGACGGTGAAGCTCTCCGGCGCGTCAAGCGCAATGGAGATGTTCTTCATGGTCTCGCTGCCGACGTTCTCGACTTTCACGTCGAACGCTGCAGTTTCGCCCGCGTTGTAAATGCTGGAATCCGAGCGGATCTGGACCGACGCCATCTTATCGATGCTGCCCGGCTCCGCCGCCTTGACGCGATAGAGCTTCACGCCGTGGGCCGGGATTGCGCCGGAGGACAGGGTTTCGCTGCTGACTTCCTCGGTCCCGTCGCCCCACAGGTCCGTCACCATATAAATGGAGCTGGACGGGAGCGTAATGCGGTCGTCCTCGTCCGCCAGGGTGGACAGGTCGACGCTCGCCGCCGCGCCGTCCGCCGCGCTCTTATTGAAGAAGCAGACCGCTGCTTCGCCGTTTTCCAGCGGCTTCACCAGGATGTCGATGCCGTCCGCTGTGGAAATGCGGCTTGCCTGCAGGAGCAGCGGGTCCTGGTTCAGCGCGATGACCGCGTCGTTTGTGACGATGTCGTATGCGCCGTTGTGCACTTCATGGTCCACGCCGTCCGGGCTCGTCTCAGAGACAAAGTCGCGGATGTCACAGCCCAGGATCAGCGGGGAATTCATCATCGCCCACAGGGAGAAGTGCGCCTGGTTCTCCGTCTCCGTCAGGTTGCCGTTGCCGACCTCGAGCATGTCGGGGTCGTTGTAGGTGCCCGGCTTCTGGTAAGACCAGAGGGTGACCGCTTTTTCGTAGTTGCTTATGACGGAATTCCAGTTTGCGGAAATATCACCGGAGGTCCGCCAGGAGTTGGCAAATTCGCCCGCCCAGGTCCAGGGGCTGGTTCTGCCGTGCTCACAGACGGAGAAGAAAATCGGCTTCTCTTCCGCTCCGGTCTGCTCGGCAACGCTTGCCGTCGCCTCTTTCAAGGCGTTGCCCATCTTGGAATACCGGCGGATGGAGTCCGCCTTCTGGCCGTCGATGGGGTTGAAGATCTTGATGGTGTTTTCGCCCGCGTCCAGGTCGATATAGACCTGCTGGCGGCCGGTGTTGCTCCAGCCGCTGGTGCGCGCGATCGTCGTCTCATAGGTGCGCTCCCCATTGACCTCGATCTGCGCATATTTGGACGTGGTGGAGGCGGTCTTCTTAAAGCCGATGGTCAGGACGTACTGCCCCGGCTCGTCCACCGTCTTGTGGAAGGTGATGGAACCGCCGTTTGCGCTCAGGCCGGTCACGTAGCCGGTGCCGTAGCAGCCGCCCCCGTTGACCACAGCGGCGTTCCCCTCCAGAATGGCGTCCTCCGCCTGGAGCTGTTCGCCCTCCGGCGTGCCCGCCTTTGCGACCGTGATGTAGTCCACATCCGGCGCCTTTGTATAGCTGGTGTAGCCGATATCGGACCCCATATCGACCACATGGCAATAGTCATACTTCAGGTATTCGACGCCCCACTCCGCAAAGGTCTGGGCGTCCAGTTCTTCATTCCCCGCCGCACCGGGCATATCCTCGCAGGTGAGGTCGCCGCAGGAGCTGTATACGCCTACCTTGAGCGGGTTCTCCGGGTCGAGCGCGTTAACCTGCTTGATGAAATCCGGGCCGCTCGGGAAGCCCGTGAGGTCAAACTGCATCCGGCCGTTTTCGTCGCGCATATTGGACTGCCAGCAGTCGTCCAAATTGAAATACACGTATCCGTGATCGTTTAGATTGGTGTTTACCAAGGCTTTGGCCGCATCCATCGCCTTTTCTTCGTTGATTTTCTCGCGGAAGAAGTTCCAGGTCGACCATCCCATCTGCGGGGGCAGCTTCCCTGCGGCGGCTTTCTCCTGTGCCTTCAGGGTTTCCTCTTTGTCTCTGGCGCTTTCCGCTGTCTCCCCCGCCGCCGGTTCTTGAGCGGTGGCCGGTACGGAAAGGACCTTCTGCAGGACGCCTGAGGCCGCAGAGGACAAAGCCGTCAGGTGGGCGGCGCTTTGGGGCTGCACAGTGTAGTCCGCCGCTGCAAAAGCGGAGGTTGTCGCCGGCGCCATCAGCGCTGCGCAGAGCAGAAGACTTACCAGTGCTTTTACTCTCTTCACGTTTTTCTCTCCTTCTTGTACAGGTTCGGTTCCTGTGTACTTTATGTAAAAATGGCTGCTGGACCATTTTCACAACGCCAGAAAATCTCTATGGAACAGATATTTACGGTGAAATACCTAAAAAATAAATCTCTGTGTTATTATTTTTTATACTATCATTTGTGCAGCGTTCTTTTTATGCTTACAAGAAATTAAAACAATAATCCATATTTCTGCAACAAAAATCCATATAGATTGAGTTTTTATTCATCCTCCGCCGGACTTTTCAAAACGGCAAGCCTTTTCTTTTCCGGGGGATGCATTGAGGAAAGCGTTTTCCAAACAGATCCCTGCCCGCTCCGCGCAGGGAAATCCCCGCAGGGCCGCGCCCCACCCCCCCGAAGACGGCGAAAAGGCAGCTGCGCGGTTGCACAGCTGCCTTTTCGATGTTTTGGGAAATGGTTGTTTATCGTAGATAGAGTTGCAAACAAGATTATTCGGCGACTACCTCAAAGGTAACTTCCGCTGGATTCGGCACGCCGTCCTTCACCACGATGGTTCTCCACGGGTCCTGGTCATCGGGATAGGAATAGCCCTCCGGGATCTCCACCTGGGAATTCTTTGCATAGAGCATATACCTCCCGTCGCCCGGCTTTGGCATCTGGTAATCCATCGAACCGACAATCGTATCCGTGCCGCGCAGCTGGAAGTTCACCTTGACGGATGCATATTCCTCTTCCGGATTTGGATCGGGCTCCGGCTCTTCTGCGCCGACGATATCGAACTGGAAGGTGATGTTGCCCCAATAGGTGCCGGTCACCGGGATGATCTTGGACGGGATGACTCTGTAGCGGTACTCGCCGTCCTCATCAAAGGACATCACTTCTTTATTGAGTTCGCTGACAAAGTGGGATGTACCGTCCTTATAGAAGCCCTGCACCTCATACGGCACATAGTTGTGGCCGCGATACAGCGCGAAATCCGGGCAGTCATCCGGCATGCCGGACTTGCGGGTGCTGGTAATCGAGAGCACAATCTTGCCGCCGTTCAAATTCGAGATGCCTTCCGCCTTGAACGTGGAGGTTGTGCCGCCCTTGACGAGCTGTACGCCCATCGGGATGGTGATGGTATAGGTCGGCTCCGCCACAGCGTCATATTCCAGTTCTACGCTGGCTTTGCCATTGATAAAGGAATCCTGATCAAACGTTACACTGCCGGGGTTCACGTCCTTTGCCGCTGCAAACGCGGAGGTCGTCATACCGGCCGCCATCAGCGCTGCGAGGCAAAACGCCATTGCTTTTTTCATAATGATTTTCCTTCTTTCTTTGAACCAGTTTGTTTTTTACGGCAAGAGTATAAGCTCCCAATATTAAGAGCGGGTTTTATTTTGTTAAAAATTGGCTAAAGAAGGGATATTTTGCCGTCTAACGGATACGCGCGCTGTATATTTCCCTTCGAAACGGGAAAAATGGGGACTAGCGGATTTATCCGCAAAAGTTAAAGGCCCCGACGGGCCAAAGGAGAGAAAGCATATGTTGGATAAAATCGCATTGACGCTGCTGATTATCGGCGGCATCAACTGGGGCCTGGTTGGCCTTTTCCAATTTGACCTCGTGGCCTGGATCGGTGGTGGACAGGCCGGCATTATCAGCCGAATCATCTATGTGGTGATCGCTCTGTGCGCCCTTTGGTGCGTCAGCTTGCTGTTCCGCCGCGATGACCATCCCGTCCCCCACGTGAGCTAGACGGGCGTCTTTCCGCAATCTGCTTTTAACGGGTATGCGGGCGTTTCTCTGTGGAGTCTGATTTTACATTCCCGTTTTCCATGCACCTATGGGGAAGGGATGCCAAAATTGCCGCCATGGGTTGTACCCGCCGTCAAAAGCAAACAATACAATCCGTATTTTTATATAGTAAAACAACCTGTGGTATCAGAGATGGATACAACAGGTTGTTTTTCTATCCATCGCGTACTTTTCGTTTTAAATGGCTTGTACAGGCCCCGGATGGACGTCTATCCAGCTGCTGCCGGGGGATGCAAAGCCGCATCCCGGCGTTTTTTGCGATCGTTTTGACAAACAAACCGCTCCTTCCTATAATTAGAAAAGAAACGCCCTTCTATGCGAACGGCCGTAAACCAAATGTTATCACCGCCCGGCGGGGGCTTTCCCCGCATTCCGGGCAAAATTTGTTTATTGAAATCAAATGGCTTCTTTCCGAAGCCGGAAAGGTGGTCTCCATGGCAGAAATCGCACCCCTGCGCGCCCTGCGCTATACGGCAAAAGCCGGCAGCCTGGAAAACCTCGTCTGCCCTCCCTATGATGTGCTCGCCCCGGGCGACCGGGAAACCTATCTGGCGCGCAGCCCGTACAACAGTATGCACCTGGAAGTCCCGGATTCTTACCCGCAAGCGGCGGACCTGTTGAGCGCCTGGACCCAGCAGGGAATCCTCAAGCGGGATTCCGCCCCGGCCATGTTCATTTATGAACAGGAGTTTTCCGTCCGCGGGGAAACCCTGCGCAACAAGCTCCTTTTGTGCCGCATGAGGCTCTCCGATTTTTCGGAAAACGTCGTCCTGCCCCATGAGAATACGCTCGACGCGGCAAAGCGCGACCGCTTCCAGCTGATGCAGGCCACGGGCTGCAACATCAGCCCCGTATACGGCCTGTACGAGGACCCAAAGCGCGAGACGCGCGAGCGCATCGAGCGCCTTTCCATGGATACGCCGCGCTACACCTGCACCCTGGATGGGGTCACGCACCGGCTTTGGGTGGTCAACGACCGGGTGGTCCTCGGCGCACTGTGCGAGGATTTCCGGGACCGGCGCATCTACATAGCGGATGGGCATCACCGCTACGAGACGGCGCTGCATTTCCGCAACTGGCGCCGCGAACAGGGGCTGCCCGGCGGGGAATTCATCCTGACCGGCCTGGCGGACCTCCACAGCGCGGGGCTGGCCGTGCTGCCGATCCACCGGCTGGTGCATGGGTTGGAACACTTCGACGAAGCGGCCCTGCTCAAGCAGTGCGAGGCCTATTTCCAAGTGTATGAGATGGACACCCCTCCGGAATACATCGAGACCAACATGGATGCGCTCCACCGGCAGGCGAAAAAGGCGTTTGCCTACTATTCCGGCGGCAAAACCTGGCATCTGCTGCTCTTAAAAGACGAAACGCTGATGGACCGGCTCTGCCCGGAGCAAAGCCCGGCCACGCGGAACCTGAACGTCTCCCTTTTGCACAAGGTCATCCTGGAGGGGATGCTGGGCATCGGCGCGGAAAGCCTCGCCAAGCAGGAAAACCTCACCTATACGCGCCATTTTTCCGAGGCCCTGGCATCGGCGCGTTCCGGGGAAAGCCAATGCGTCTTTTTTGTCAATCCGGCCCGCGTCAAAGAGATCCGCGAGGTTGCGGACGCCGGGGAGACCATGCCGCAGAAGTCCACCTGGTTCTATCCCAAGCTGCTCACCGGCCTGGCGTTCCACCCGCTGGACGAATAATCCCGCCGTTCTATGCGCGCAGTTCATTACGTTTCGTAATGTTTTCCACTGTTTCAACAATCCGTTGTTGAAAGTTTTGCTTCTTGAAAAAGCAAGTGGCTCACTTAATAAAACAAATAGGAGGATTTTGCATGTCTTATACCGCTAGTAATACCCGGTATGCCACGATGACCTACCACCGCAGCGGCAACAGCGGGCTGAAATTGCCCGCGCTCTCCCTGGGCCTCTGGCATAATTTCGGTTCCAACGGCAACTACGAGAACATGAAGGCCATGTGTTTCACGGCGTTTGACCACGGCATCACCCATTTTGACCTCGCCAACAACTACGGCCCGGAGCCGGGCAGCGCCGAGCGCAACTTCGGCCGCATCCTGCGGGAAGAACTGCACGCCTACCGCGATGAGCTGGTCATCAGCACCAAGGCGGGCTACACCATGTGGGACGGCCCTTACGGGGACTGGGGCAGCCGGAAATACCTGCTCGCCAGCCTGGACCAGAGCCTCAAACGCATGGGGGTGGACTATGTGGATATCTTCTATCACCACCGCATGGACCCCAACACCCCCTTGGAGGAAAGCATGATGGCGCTGGATACGGCGGTCAAGAGCGGGAAGGCGCTGTACGCCGGGATTTCCCGCTACGACCTGGAGCACACCCGGCAGGCGATGGAGATCCTCAAGGAGCTCAAATGCCCGTTCATCATCCACCAAACCCGCTATTCGATCTTCGACCGCCACATCGAGACGGACGGCGTAAAGTCCTTTACCGCGCAGAACGGCTGCGGCATCATCGCGTTCAGCCCGCTGGCGCAGGGGCTTTTGACGGACAAATACCTGAAAGGCATCCCGGAGGATAGCCGCATCAAGACGGACGGGCGCTTCCTGCATGCGGACCAGCTCACGCCGGAAAAGCTCGCGCAGATCACCGCATTGAACGAGCTGGCCAAAAACCGCGGCCAGACCCTGGCGCAGATGGCCCTGAGCTGGGTGCTGCGCGATGGCGAAGTGACCAGCGTGCTGATCGGCGCTTCCAAGCCGGAACAGATTCTGGAAAACCTGGAGATCGTCGGCCACACCTCCTTTACCGAGGAAGAGCTTCGGGCGATCGACGCGATCAGCCCCGCGGAATAAGCAAGCAAAAAGGAACTTCTCTCCCCTTGGAAAAGAAGTTCCTTTTTTACGTATCTGCCTTTTGGGAGTCGTTTTTATCCAGATATACCGATTGCCACGCAGCACACCACATATGCGAACGCAGCAATGAGTAGAGGCACCATCGTGGGCGTCTGCCAATCCAATGCCGTCCCCTTTCTCCAGTGATTCCAAAGGAGGCGAATCGCATCTTCGTTGAGCAAGGCCCAGGCCAACAGGAGCAGCACACACCGCCAGACCTTCCCGATTCCGAACGTCCCCGCCAGCGCAACATAGCTTGCCCCGACTACAAACAAGGTACTCAATACACGGAACAGGATGGAAAAAAGCTTCTTCCCTTTCTCCATAATCCAACCCCCAGTCTCCTCAAATGCCTGTGTTGCCATGCTATATACGTCTTCTGGACCCACTTGGCGGCCCACGCATGGGGCCTGTGGAAGCTCCCTCTGCAAAATGGGTGGAGGGTTTCCTCCATTTCCATATCCACGCCAATAATATTCACATTTCAACAAAACGATCTATAAATTTCTATTAACATTTTATCACGCTATGCGTTTGGTTTCTATATCTCTTATTTACAAATAAATTGTATCTATTTCGATCAATTCCCTTATAAAATCGGATTTCTTTCCCTTTCGAGGCCCATACCGATGAAAAATAGACGGCCGGACCTATACCGCAGGGCGCCTGCCGCCAAATAAAAAATTTTTTTAATCGTTTGAAGTCATCCCGATGGGAACCTCGTTTTATCAAGTGAACGGCCGTGAAGCACATGCGGATGGAGGGGGTGGACACGGGCAGTTATGACAAATGAATCGTTTTCCGAATTTGTCGGGCAATACGAGAAGCTCGTGTTTACCGTCTGTTTCCAGATGGTGCGGGACTATCAGGAGGCGCAGAACCTCGCGCAAGAGACGTTCCTCGCCGCCTACCGCAGCATTGACCGCTGCCCGCCCGAACACTACAAACCTTGGATCTGCCGCATTGCGGCGAACAAGGCAAAGGATCATTTAAAAAGCGCCTATGCGCGGCGCGTCAGCGCCCCGGGCGAAGAGGCTCTGGACGCTTTGCCGGCCCAAGGCAGCCCCGAAGAAGCGTTCCTCGCGGAGGAGGGCGAAGCCCGCATCCAGGAACGCATCCGGGCGCTGCCGGAGCCCTACCACAAGGTTTCCATCCTCTACTTTTTGGAGGAAAAACCGGTTGAGGACATCGCAAAGCGGCTCAACCGGCCGAAAAAGACCGTACAGACACAGCTCTACCGCGCGAAACAAATTCTGCGCGAGCAGCTGGGAAAGGAGCTTGACCGATGAAACCCTATTTTGACCAAGACGGCCATCTGACCGGCCGCGCGTTTGACGACCTGCTGCATGGGGAGCCGGATGAGCTCGCCCGGCTGGAAATCGCGGAGCACCTGGCCTTCTGCGACCACTGCACCGAGCGCTACACCGCGCGCCTCTGCGAGGACGAGCTGCTTCCCGCCCCGGAAACGCTGCGGCCCTCCGTGATGCGCAGCATCCGGCAGCGCGCCGTGCAGCTGTTCTTCAACCGCTACGTGGCGGCGGGCGTCGCGGCCTGCCTCACCATGCTCTTATGGCTGGGCGGCGTGTTCACCGTGCCAACCAGTTCCCATACGCCGGACCCCTTCCAAAACCTGACCTCCTTTTCGCAGCAATTTTCCGATAAAACCAGGGAGATCGGAGACCGGATGACGGACGGCATCCAACAATTTTTCCAAAGCTTCACCTTGAAAGGAGATTCCGGCAATGAAAAAAAGTAGTTTTTGGACCTTTGTGTTCTCGTTGTTCCCGGGTGCGGGCCACATGTACCTGGGATTGATGAAAAAGGGCGCCTCCCTGATGCTGCTCTTCTGTTTGACCATCGCCCTGTCCGGCTTTTTGAACCTCTCGTTCCTGCTGATCCTGCTGCCGGTCATCTGGTTCTATTCCTTCTTCGACGCCATGAACCTGCGCAACGTCCCCTATGAAGAGCGCATGGCGCGGGAGGATCACTTCCTGTTTGACATGGACGGCCTTCTGAACAAGGACTGGAAGGTGGTCTTGAAGCGGCGCCACCTGCTGGTCGGCATCATCTGCATCTTCTTTGGCGCGTGGATCCTGTTCCAGAACATCGTCGGCCCCTATCTGTACCAGCTTTCGGAGATCATGCCCTGGCTGTACCATCTCATCAACAGCCTGCCGACGATCCTCGTGGCAACCGCCATCATCCTGCTGGGCATCTACCTGGTGACCGGCGGCAAAAAGAAGTATACGGTCCACGAGCAGGACGATCAGGACTATGTGGAATATGGAGGCGACGACCATGATACAAAATGAGACTTGGATGGACATTTCTTCCGGCATCCCGCAGCCTTCCGCTGGGGATACCGCCGCCGGCTGGGAGACCGAAAAGAACCCCTCCCCGGAACCCGCCGGCTACACAGAGCACGCGGCCCCCGGCCCCCAGCCGCTGCAAAAGCCCCAGCGCGTGCGCCGGGTGGGGAGCTTCACGATGGGGGTCGCCCTCATCGCCTGCGGCGTGCTGGTGCTCCTCTTCCTGCTGTTCCACAACATGGAGATGCTCTTTACCGCCGCAAAGTGGTCGCCGGTGCTGTTGATCCTCCTGGGCGTGGAGGTGCTTGTAAGCAATTTCCTGTTCCGCAAGGACAAACTCAAATACGACTTCCTCAGCGGCTTCTTCTGCCTGTGCGTCATCGGCGGCAGCCTGCTGCTCTCCGCGGGTTCGGTCGTCTATGAATACGGCGAGGGCCGCTATGAGGCGGAGGCATCCATCTCCCAGCAGATCAGCGACCAATGCTATGAGCAGCTCCAGGGGACGCAGGAGATTTCCTCCCTCTCGGTCCACGTCTCGCTGAACGGCGGCAGCCGGGACCTCCCGCAGACCTACCAGGACCTGCGCGCCTACGACGACGTCCACATCGACGTCCGGCTGGTGGGGCAGGACGCGGACGCCCAGGCGTTTGCACAGCGCTGCAAAGCGATCTCCGACCGGTTGGACACCGGCAACCTCCCCCTGGTTTCGGTCTCCTTCTATGCGGGCAATCTGGACAACGGCCAGGCGGAATACGACCTGACGATCCACGACCGCTTCCAGAAGGAGCTCTCCGCCGAACAGTTGGCGGAGCTGGTGGACGTCACCCAGCCCGAACCGGACGAGGAAGGAACCGTATGACCCCTTCCCAACCAAAAACATACGCCCGGAACCTCCCTTCTGGAGGCTCCGGGCGTATTTCTTTTCTTCTCTCTATCAATACATCCCTTTGGGATTGGGGCCATACTGGTTGGAACCGGGCTGGCTGTCCATGCAGGCAAACACAAGCAGGATGAGCGAACCGATGCCGGGGATCAGGTTCAACAGCAGGAACCAGGCGCTCATATTGATGTCGTGCAGCCGTCTTGCCCAGAGGGCGAGGAACGGGAGCAAAATAGCCAACCCATAAATCGTCTGGACCACACCGAAGACGGAAAGAATCCTGGTCAGGATGCTCAGGATCAACGTAATGACGAAGTTGACGAGGACGGCCATCCAGAAATCCCTGCGGCGGGTACGGCCGGAAAAGTTTATATAGTTGCGGAACATATTCACGTAGGGCTGAAAGAATTCCATAGTGGCAACTCCCTTTCATCATTTGTCCAGGATTATCGTATATGCTGCTCTGCAAAAAAGTCTCTTTGTGCAAAAGCAGTTTAAAAATAAGGATGGGCTGTTCCCATGATTTGCTTTCTGTCTTGCAAAGAGGTTGGCTTGTTCCGGGCACTTCTGTGGGGCGAAACATAAATCCCGCCTGCCTTTTTCGAACGCCCCCTGTGGAGCGGGAACGAATCCCTGTTGGCTTTCTTAGAGCGTCCCCCGTGGAGTAAGAAATATCACGATTCCGCTTCGCTTCCGTGGCCCTCGCCGGAGGCGCGAAATGACGCTGTGCGTCCGCGAAATGACGCTGTGCGTCCCCGTGGAGCGGGAAATATCAGGATTCCGCTTCGCTTACGTGGCCCTCGCCGTAGGCGCGTCCTGACCGGAGGTCCGCATGGTGAGGGAAATGCGCTTCTTTTTGGTGTCTACGGAGAGCACCCAGACCTTCACAATGTCGCCGACCTTGAGCACCTCGCTGGGGTGTTTGATGTACCGGTCGCTGATCTGGGAGATGTGTACCAGGCCGTCCTGGTGCACCCCGATGTCGATGAACGCGCCGAAATCAATCACGTTGCGCACGGTGCCCATCAGCTCCATGCCGGGCTTGAGGTCCTCCATGCTCAGCACGTCCGTGCGCAGCAGGGGCGGCGGCAGCTCGTCGCGTGGGTCGCGCCCCGGACGCAGCAGCTCCGTGACGATGTCCCGCAGGGTCGGGACGCCGGTGTCCAGCTGTTTGGCAAGTGTCTCCTCGCCGGCCTGTGCCACCTTATCCCGCAGGCCGTCCAGCCTTCCCGCGCGCACATCCTCCAACGTGAAGCCACAGCGCTCCAAGAGGGCCTTCGCCACCGCATAGCTCTCCGGGTGCACGGCGGTATTGTCCAACACGTTTTTGCTCTCGCTCACGCGCAGGAAGCCCGCGCACTGCTCAAACGCCTTGGGGCCGAGCTTCGGCACCTTCTTGAGCTCCGACCGGCTTTGGAATGCGCCGTTCTCCTCGCGGTACTTCACAATGTTCTTCGATACGGCGGACGATACGCCGGAAACCTTTTCCAGCAGGGCCGGGGACGCCGTGTTCAAGTCCACGCCCACGGTGTTCACGCAGTCCTCCACCACGCCGGAGAGCGCCTCGTTTAAGCGCTTGGGCGGCATATCGTGCTGATACTGCCCCACGCCGATCGCCTTCGGGTCAATCTTGACCAGCTCCGCGAGCGGGTCCTGCAAGCGCCGCGCGATGGAAACCGCGCTGCGCAGGGTCACGTCGAAATCCGGGAACTCCTGGGCGGCCAGCTTGCTGGCGGAATAGACGGACGCGCCCGCCTCGCTCACCACCATGTACGAAACCCCGGCGCCCAGCTCGTGGATCACTTCCGCGGCAAAGATTTCGGTCTCCTTGCTGGCCGTACCGTTGCCGATGGCGATCACCTGCACCCCGTGCTTGCGGATCAACTCGGAGACGGTCTTCTTCGCCTCCTCGACCTTCGCCTTGGAATGCGTGGGATAGATCACGCCCGTATCCAGCACGCGGCCGGTCGCATCCACCACCGCCACTTTGCAGCCCGTGCGGTAGCCGGGATCCAGGCCCATCGCCACGCGCCCCTTGACCGGCGGCTGCATCAAGAGCTGACGCAGGTTGACGGAAAAGACCTTGATCGCGGCTTCGTCCGCGTTTTCCGTCAGGGTGTTGCGCACCTCCCGCTCGATCGCGGGGAAAATCAGGCGGCTGTAAGCGTCCTCGGCCGCCTCGCGCACCGTGTCCGTGCAGGGGGACCCCTCCTTGACCGCGACCGAATACACGATGTTCAGCCCGCGCGCCGGGTCCAGCGCCACGCTCACCTTCAAGAAGCCCTCGCGTTCGCCGCGGTCGGCCGCCAGGACGCGGTGCCCCGCCAGCTGCCGCAGGGGTTGCCGGAAGTCGTAGTACGGCTCATAGACGGATTCCTCCTCCGGCTTGGCGGCCTTGCTGACCAGCTCGCCCTGCGCCATCGTCACCACGCGCAAACGCTTGCGGATCCCGGCGTCGTCCGAAATCCACTCCGCGATGATGTCCTTTGCGCCCGCAAGCGCGTCCTCCGGCGTTTCCACGCCCAATTCGGGGTTGACGTAGGCTTCCGCCAGGTCGATGGGGTAGGAAGCCTTTGGGTCCTGCTTGTAGATTTCCTGCGCGAGGGGCTCCAGGCCCTTCTGCCGCGCCACGGACGCGCGCGTCTTGCGCTTCGGCCGGAAGGGGCGGTAGATGTCCTCGATCTCCGACAGGGTCGAAGCGCCGTCCAGGGCCGCGGCAATCTCTTCGGTCATGCTGCCCGCGGCCGTGATGAGGCTCGCCACCTCCTGGCGGCGTTTCTCCAGCCCGCGCAGGTATTCCAGTCGCTCCGCAATTTCGCGCAGCGTCTGGTCGTCCAGGGAACCGTGGGCCTCCTTGCGGTACCGCGCGATAAACGGGATGGTGTTTCCCTCGTCGATCAACTCTATGACCTTTTCCACCTGCCAATTTTTGAGGTGGAACTGCTCTGAAAGTATCGTTACAAAATCCATCCGCTCACCATACCCTTGCCATCTGCGCCGCCGCGCTCTTCGCCTGCTCCATCCGCTCTGCGACCTCTTCCGGCGGGAGAAGGTCCGTCCCCTCTGCAAAGAGGCAATCGAAGCCCGGGATGCCGAAGAACTGCGAGAGGGCCTTCATCTCTTTTTCGCCCAACTCCAAACCGGACGCCGCCCCGGTATAGAGGCCGCCCCGGGTGGTCAGATAGAGCAAACGGCTCGCCTTGCAGCACCCGATGCAGCCGGTATCGCCCTCGCCATAGCGGAACGTGATTCCCGGCACGGATACCGTCTCGATATACGCTTTCAGGATGGCCGGGAAGCTCAGCTCCCACATGGGCGCGGCGACCACGATGCCGTCCGCCGCGGCGAACCGGCGGGCCTCGGCGAACTCCGGCGCGTCGATCTTGCCTTGACTCTTGAGCGCCTCCCGGCGTTCCAGCTCTTCGCCGCGGATGCAATGGATGTCCGCCTCTGCCAAGCGGACCACATCGACGGTATCCTGGGGATGCGCCTTCCGATAGGCGTTGAGGAACGCGTCCGCCAGTTCGCGCGTCCGGCTGCCCGTGCGCAGGCAGGTATCCACATACAGGAGGGTGCGGGGCGCAACCCATTTTTCCATCACATAGTCGTCCATCACAAAGCCGTTGCCGATGTCCGTCACGAGCGGATAGGCGACGGTAAAGCCCCGCGACCGGTAGCAGGCGATGGACCCGTCGTTGTGTTTATTGACCGTGAGCCAAATTTTCCGCAATCCCTCGCGGCGGCAGAGGTCGGTCATAAAGGCGATGCCGTGGGATGCAATCCCCTTGCGCCGGAAGGATTTTTCCACATAGATTTTGCTGAGGAACAGGCTGTCCCCGTCGCGGCGGATGCCGGTGTACCCGGCCTTCTGGCCGTCGTATAAGAAGAAATAGTAGTGATACCCTTCGTTTGCCATCTGTGCGCGCATGGCCGGGGCCGACTGGAATTTTTCAATCATGTAAGCGGTCTGCCCGGCGCCGATGATGGGGGTAAAATGATCCGTCCAGATGGGCTTTGCCAAAGCGGCCAGCTCGTCCACCTGTTCGGGAAAGACTTCAACCATTTGGATAACAGGCATGGAATGTTTCTCCTTTTTCTTGGATTCTTGGGTTCTATTATACGTGCTTTTCCAAATGGACGCAAGAAGGCCCCCGGCATCTGCCGGGGGCCTTGATTTGCAAGAAACGTTTCTTAGGGCAGCATCCGCACCGAACCTCGGCCCAAAGCCGTTTGGTCCTTGTGGATTCTCTGCTTCTTATCCCAGGAAGCCAAAGAATGCATCCAGCATAGCCAGCGTGTCGAGATTGTCTCTCTCTGCCACATACTGCGTCAGCACCAGGGCAACCTGTACATCCATCGGGTCGACCGTATTCGCTGCAAATGTGGTGATACCGTTGGTGTTGTCCTTCAGGCGCAGGTTCATCAACGCATCATTCAGATCATACATCGCTTCCTTAATCTCGGATTCCGGAGCGGTTGTATCTTCCCTGACTTCCTTTGCTTTGGCGAGCGCTACGCGGAATTCCTCTATGCCTGCTTCTTCATACTTGCCCGCATCGATCGCAGGTACGATGGATTCCGCCTTCTCGATGATATAGTTCAGGCTATCTTTTATTTCCGACTCGTCAATACTAATCAGGTTCGCAAGGCTGTCCGACAATTTTTCATATACATTGGCAACCTCGTCGTCGGTCGCATCCGCTTTGTTCAACACCTCTTCGGCCTGCTGCAAAGCGTTTTCAAAAACTGTCCATCCGTCCGGAAGGAACCCATCTCCTCCCAACTGATAGATGGGATATGCATACATATCATACAGGTCCTGGAGCAGGTCCTTGTTCACTTCGTTGATCACGATGTCGTCCGGGTCGCCGCCATCGGTCGTATCCATCTGATAGGCGTTCAGGACGAGCTTGCCGTGGTAGTGCTGGCCCTGGTAAGCATTGTCGGCCTTCGTCGGCAGATAGCCCGCGATCACATAGCGCACGCTTCCGCCCGCCGGGATCATCACGGTTGTGTATGTATCATTGGCTTCGTCTGCAACGCCGCCTTCGGCAGGATTATAATCCGTGTTCAGGTTGACGTCTTCAATGCGCGTCCAAGCGCCAGAAGAAATCGAGTTGCTATTATAATAGACAAACACCTTGAGGGCTTCCTTCAGGCCGTTGTCGCATGCTTCCGTCTTGCCCTGCGTGATGGTGAAGCCATCCTCGGTCAGAACCGGCTCTCCGTCTGCACAGCCTTCGCCCAATTCCAGGGAAATCTGCACCTTGGTGGGCAGGGTGCCGTCGTTTGTGATGACGACCGGCTTAAAGTAGGCCGGGACCGGGTCATAATCGCCAGGATATACGCCCGTGGTGTTGTCCTGCGTGACATCGTTGGTCCATTTGTCCGAACCATTGGCTGCCAGTTCCGCTTCGAAGTTGTCAAACTGCATCGGGCGGAGATTATCAAAGGTCAAATCTGTGGACTCGGCTTCCCCCGGCTTGACGCTGATGTCCAATATGCCGGCTGTAAAATTCGTGTTTACCTTTTCCGTATCCGTGAACCATGCCATTGTTCCTCCCGCCAATAGGCACAGAACCAGCAATACAGATATACCCGATAGAATCGCTCTGCTCTTTTTGGTCTTTTGCATGATGTTACCTCCATTTCATTTTCTAACCAGTTTGTCCGAACAAAAGGATTTTTCCTCTTTACGGGTAGTTCGTGTCTAGTATAGCATAAAAGATCATAAAAAGATATACCCAATCTATAAATTTTAAATATTTTTTTCTCTTTGTTCTGTCTGTTTTCGTTAAGTTTCTACCTAATTTGAATCGCTGCCCTACGAATTTCGCGTTTATATTTACCTTTTTAGATCCTTTCCATTTCCTATTTATTCCTGAGAATCCCTTTGCCAACACAGAATAAACCGTGCAGGCATTTCCCTCTATCGAGCGAAAACCGTTGTAACATATTCTACAAACACAAAAAGCCCCAACCCTGGGAACTCCCGGGGTTGGGGCCTTACCGTTATCGGGAAGAAGTCTTCCCTTTTATTTTGATGTCCAGTCCACGATTACGCAATCGTCACGGCACAATGGACGCGCCTACGGCGTTCCCTACGAAAGCAATCCACAAGGAGTTTGCTTTCTGCTCCACAGGGGAAGCAATACGGAAGCACTTATCCAATCGTCACTGCACAGTGTTTGACTGGAGTATTGCCCGGCAGGGTGGTGTAAACGCCCGTGCTCTGGCCCGGCGTGCCGATGGCATAGACTCTGTAGTAGTAGTCGTTGCCGATCTTCGCCACGAACTGCGTCTTCAGCACTTCGCCGTTGCCGACGGTAAAGCTCGGCGTCATGGCGTTGCCGTTGACCACGGTCATCTTGAAGCAATACGCCTGGCCGTGCTTCAGCGTGAAGTTGACCGTCGTGTCGGAAACCACATAGGCGTTCGCCGCCACGCTCTGGCCTGCGGAGACAACGCCCGCTGCGCCGTACGCATTGCCAATGTTCGCGGACGTGCTGCCGCCGGAGCTGCCGGCGTTCGAACCGCCGTTGCCCACTTCGACCAAGTTGGCCTTTGCTGCGCGCGCCTGTGCGACCGCGTTATCCACAACCGCCTGGCCCTCTTCTGCGTCGAGGGTCTCGTCCGCGAGCAGGGTCTTCAGGTTTTCAATCGAAGCCGCAACCGCTGCATAGCTCGTCGCTGTGTAGTCGGAAGCGTCCAGTGCTTCGAACTCGTTCAGGATAGCTTCCAGCTCGCTCTTATCTGCCTTCTTGCGGAGCGCTGCCATGGCCTCGGTCAGCGTCTGTGCCGCCGCGTCGATCGCCGCCTGCGCGTCGTCCTTCGTCAGCGCCTTTGCTGCATCGAGCGCCGCCTGGAAAGCTTCCTGGCCGTCCGGCAGATACTTGCCCTCTGCGATCTCTGCCGCAACCGCTTCCGCCTTCTCGATCAAGTCGTTCAGGCTGTTCCGATCGGAGGCACGCACCAGGCCCTCCGCTGCGTTCAGCAGGCCGTCGTATGCCTTCGTGACGTCCGCTTCCAGCGGCTCATCCTCTGCAAGGACTTCCGCTGCCTGCGCCATTGCGCCGGCAAATGCCGCCCAGCTGCTGCTCGTGAAGTCGTCCTCCACCAGGCCGCTCAGCAGGTTATACAGTTCTTCCAGCGCGCTCGCGTCGCCCGCCTGGAAGTCCAGGTAGTGGATGACATTCAGCAGGCCGCTCCAGGCTGCATCGATCTGCGCCTGGGTCGCTGCGTCGTCGGCCAATACCGCTGCCGCCGCGTTGTAAGCCTCCATGAAGGCTTCCTTTGCCGCCGTGACCAGCGAATCGACCGTGCCGTCGTCCACATAGGTCTTCGCGTAGTTGTAAGTCTCTTCCAGGATGCGCTTGTCCGTCACTTCGAAGACGAAGTCCAGAGCAATGGAACCGTTTTCGACCGTCGCCGTGTAGGTGTAGGAATCGCCGCTGATGAGCTGCGGTTCGCCGCCGTTGATGCTCACGGAGCGGAAGTTCTTGCCTTCCACGCGCGGCGCAAAGGTCAATTCGGCTTCCGTGCCGTCTGCGACGTCTTTCATCTCGAACTTGCCGAGCAGATCCGCGATCTTTTGCGGCTCGCCATTCACCGTCAGGGTGACGTCTTTATTGTTGTAGGTCGCCGTCAGGTTCTGCTCCTGCGGCTCTTCCGCCTTCTTGCCAAAGGCCTCAATTTCGTTGATGCAGGTGTTGCCCCAGGCGTGCAGGCCCTCTTTCAGCACCATCCGCAGGTCGGTGACGCCGGTCAAAGGCTCTTCAAAGCTGACTTCATGGCTCTCCTGGGTCTTATCGGCATATTGCCATTCCGCTGTGACGTCCTCCGCCACGGTCTCCCAGGTTTGACCGTGATCTCTGGAAACTTGGTAATCCCATCTGATCGGGCCCTGCTGCGCGCCGTAGAACGTCCAGACAAGGACCTTTTCAAAGCTCTGCGGCTCGTCCCAGGAAAGGGTGATGAAGTTGTCCGGCGTTCCGTCGGGCGCGACGGTGAGGTGGGTCGTGGTCGAACCATCCAGGCCGTGGTGTCCGTCGATCAGGCTCATCGGGTTGGTCGCCGGGCCCTGGATGCGGGTCGCGGTGACGTTCGACGCCTTGCGCGCCACGTTCTCATAATCGCCCATGGTGGAAACCGTCACCGTATAATTGGTTTCGGTCGCCTGGTACTGCGATTTGACAACGATCGGGATGGTCTTTTCCTGCATAGCGCTGTCCATGGTCACGGTGTAGCTCTCGCCCGGAAGGACGCGGGTGCCGTTGACATAGACGACCGCGTGTTCGCTGTTCGCCGTCGGGGTGATGTCCACCGTGCCCGCCTGTGCGCCGATGTCCACGGTGTATTCCAGCACATCCGCCTGGAAGGACGGGCTCAGCTCGCCGTTGCTCACGGTCAGGCTGCTCAGGCTGGAATCCTTATCGCCATTCTCAAAGTCTGCTGCGTTCTCTTCCGTGGAAACCCACTGCGGCAGGCCCGCGGAAACCGTTGTGGACAGGTCGCCGTTGTAGAATTTCACGGTGACGTTGGTGTCCTGGTTGACCTGCACGCTGACGTTGGAGACGACGTCTTCCGCCGGCGTGATCACCAGGCCGCCGTCCGTCTCTTCCACGGTGCAGTTGTACGCTTCATAGGCGCCGTCGTCCTTCTGGAAGACATATGCCTTGGTCAGGGCGACTTCGCCCAATGCCTTGAACACCTCGTGCACGTCGTTGTCGCACGCCGCGCCCTGTGTGACAGCGCCGCCCATGGCGGTGTAGCCCGGCACCCAGGTGTTCTTCGGTGCTCTCCACCAGTAGGAGATCATATCGACGTACTCTTCGCCGATGACCGTGTTGACATGCTTGCCGACGATCACATCGTCGTGGGAAGCTTCTTCATCCTTGACCCACAGGCCGGTGTTGCGGTACGGGTCTGCGATGAACGCCCAGCGGAGGGTGCCGTCGAAGCCCATCAGCTGTGCGCAGGAGCCCATGGCGTTCATGCCGCGCTCCAGGTACTGCTGGTCGCCGGTCAGTTCATACAGGTTGAACAGCGCATAGATGTTCCATGCGGACCAGCCGTGCGGCGAGTTCATCATGTTCGGGGAATCGCCGGTGAGCTGCATCTCTACGTCATACTGGGCTTCCCAGAAACGCAGGGTGCCGCCGTTCATGCGGGAATCCGGGATGATGGACTGCTGGTGTGAGGTGTGGTAATTCATGATCTTGAGCGCTGCGTTCGTATACTTTTCGCGCTCCGCAGACCCCTCCGGGAACATCAGGGCAAATTCGCTGAGCTGGGTCGCCGAGCAGGAGTTTGCGCCGTCCTCAAAGGTCTGCTGGCCCTCGGTCTCGAAGTGGCCGTCCAAGTTGACCAGGTTGTCCATGGCGCGGGTCACGGAAGCGAAATGGCGCTCGTAGCGCTCCGCCCAGGTTGCGCGGTCTTCTTCGGAGAGGCTCTCATCGTTCATGAGGTCCTTTTCCACATAGATCAATTCCATGATGGACTTTGCGGGATAGATGACGGAGGTGTAATCCGTGCTGCCGTTGTAATAGCCGCCGCTCTCGCCCTGCGTGGTGAGCAGGAAGTCCGCCAGATGGACGGCGCTCTCCAGTTCGCTCATATTGCCGGAGCTCTGGTATTTATCGACAAAGACGCCCAGCATACCGGAATGGTTCTGGATACGGCTCTGCCAGGAGGTCGGCAGGTCGGTCGTCACGTCGTACATCAGGGGATAGATTTCTTCGAACTTCTCGTCGATCGCCATGTCCAGCTCCTCGTCCGGGAAGTATCTCTTGGCGATGTACGCCGAGTACAGGCCATACCAGGACTCTGTATGGGAGGTCGCCTTCTGCGGCGCTTCAACCGCCGCTTTGCGGGCCTGCTTCGTATACCAGGACCACGGCATCCGGACGGTGAACATGCCCTCCGACTTATAGCCGGATTCGTTCTCGGCCCAGAGCTTATAGACGCCCTCTGCCTTGCCCTCCGCCTCGAAGGTGCAGGAATAGGTGTTGTCGCCGTTGTCCGTCACGGCCAGGGGCGTCTCGTTCCCGTCCTCATCGACGATCGTGACCACGCCGTCCTTCAGCGGGGACTGGGAGTAGATGGTCACCTGGGAAACCTCATTTTCCGCCATGGTGTAGCGGTCTGCGTCGATGGTCGGGAGCATGGTGTTGTTGGAGATGGTGGGTTTGACCTCGTCGATCGCATTCAAATTCTCGACCGGCTTCAGATAGACGTTCCAGGTCTTGGTCTCGTTGGCTGCGAGGTGGTCCATCCCCTCCGGATGGCGCTCCGGCAGCTCGCCGGACTGCAAGACGTCCAGGGACGCCGTATAGATGCGGTGCGCACCCCATTCATAGTCCAGGGTATAGGAGGCCACGGGCGCGTCGGTCGCAATGGTCATCAGGCGGCCGGACGGGGTGGAAAGGTACCCCCAGAGATGCGTCTTCTCGCAGCGCAGGAGCGTGGGGAAGAGCTGGTCGTTGTACTGCGGATAGCTCTCCAGATAGGTGTTGAAGCCCAGGTTCAGGGAGAACTTGTCCACCGGCTGTTCGGTATCCTTATTGTTGGTCACCGAAGCGGTCACCACAAGCTGCTTCTGTTCGTCCACGGAATACCGCAGCGTGAAGGTCAGGTCCTCGTTGGAGCTGCGGGAACGGCCGGTATACGTGATGCTGCCGTCCTCCGCTGGGTCGCCGGAGGTCATCGCAATCTGGCGGCCGTTGTACTTCCAGATAAACCCGCCGCGGTCGTCCGTGCGCATCGGGATGGTGTACATCTCGCCGTCGATCAGGGTCTTCATGGACTGGATCTGGCCGCCGGTGTGGTCGATTTCCCACTCGTCCGTTGTGATCTTTTCGTCCAGGCTGACGGGGGCGGTATCGGAAAGCGTGACCGCCTGGATGCTCATGTTGCCCCAGTTTACGTCATAGCCGTGGGAGATCAGCACGCGCACCTCGACCTCGTCGTCCTCGCTGGGCGTATAATACTGGAGGCGGGCGACGTTGCACACAGCGGGGGTGCCCGCGGTCGTGACGCTGTTGCCATAGGTGGCGCTGTATTCGACTTCGCCGTTGACCAAGAGCTCCAGCGTGATGTCGGACGCCCATTCGCCCGTGTAGATGTTCAGGTACTTCAGATCCGGGCCGCCGGGTACGTTAAAGGTGACGCCGCTGCCCTCTTTGACAAAGACAAAGCCGTTGTGGGCGCCTTCCTCCGTCTCCGGGTCCACGCCGTCCGTATAGACGTACGCGGTCTTGGCGTCGCGGATCACCGGGCTACTCTGCTGCTCGCCAACCGGGGTCACGTTGGTGATCTGGGATTCCTCCACATTTTTCCGGTTGTAATCCGCAAAGCTGGCATTGTTGAAATAAGCCCAGTCGATGTTGCCCTCGCTGGTTAGGTCTGCGGAAACCGGCGCGGTGGAAACCTTGCCCGCCGCAACGGAGCCGGTATCCTCCACCAATGCGTCGTTCAGGGTGATGGCGGAGACGGACATATTGCCCCACTGGCTGTCGTATGCCCTGGAAACCACCATCCGGACGCGCACCTCATCGCCCTCATCCGCACAGCTGTAGGACAGCTGGAGCATCTTGTAGTCTGCGGGGGTGCCCGCGGTGGTGTCGGCGCTGCCATAGGTCTCTGCATAGACGCGTTCATCATTGACATAGACTTCCGCCGTGATGTCCGCGGCCCATGCGCCTGTATAGATGTTTACATAACGCTCTTCCTTGCTGGCCGGAAGCGTGAACTCCAAGCCGTTGCCCTCGCCGGTGAACACCAGGCCCTTGTGGTTGTCGTCCTCAACGGACTGTATGGGCGAAATGCCGTCCAAAAACACAAAGTTTGTCTGGGTGTTTTGGGCGACATAGTCCTGTGTTCCGATCAACGTCGGGCCGCCGATCATGGGGTCCTCGGTATCCTTGCGGTTGAACGCGCCAAAATCGGTCTGGTCGAGCTGGACCCAATCGATCCCGCCCTGCTTGGTGAGGTTTGCCGTTTCGGGTGCGTCGAGCACCTGGCCCGTCACGAGCTGCTCCTCCTCCGGGAACGCCTCGTCGGTCAGGGCGATTGCCTGGATGCTCATGTTGCCGCTGCCGCTGCTGTCGTAGACGTCGGTAATTTCAGCGGTCACCGTGACCTCATCCTCTTCGGATTCGGTCTGATACGTAATCCAAGATACATAGCAGTCCGCTCCGGACGTTGTGTTCCGCTTTCCAAAGGAACGGGTGTACTGCTCCTCTCCGTTGATGGAGACGCGCAGCGTGATTTCGGACGCCCAAGAGCCGGTATAGACGCGCAGATAGCGCGGTTCCGTGCTGGCCGGGACGTGAAACGACACGCGGCCGCCCGTCCCGTTGATGACCTGGCCTTTGGTGTTGCCCTCCGGCGCGTCCGTATAGCGGAAATCGGTTGCGGTATCCCCGGCGATCTGCGCCAGCGTGCCGGACAGCTCGACATTGGTGATGCCGTTGTCCCCGTCCTTCTGCGGGCAGTTTTCCAGGGTTTTGTCGCTGAAATGGATCCATCCCAGCGGGCCTTCCTGCTCAAGGTCTGCCTCGGCCGGTGCTGCATGCAGCGAGCCGGTGACCTGGGTGTCCTCCAGTTCCCACACGGCGCCGCTGTCCAGGGACCCGCGCGCGGAGTAATCCGCCGCCATCCCAACAGCGCCCGATCCAGATGTTTCCATCAGAGCGGCCAGCAAAAGCGCGGTCGCCCTCCGTTTCACCTGAAACATTTTTCTCCTCCTAAAATGACAATCTTCCTTGTTCCCCATTGGAACCTTTCTCTTCCACCGTGCCTTCTCCTTGCATCCCCCTTTCAAAACCCTTGCCGGAAAGAAGGCGATTCCGGCCTTTGCAATGGTCGTTCATCCCATTGTAAAGCAATACCAATTTAATACTTATTCCAATGAACTTAGTAAACATATTAAAACATAGTTCCCCTCCCTTGTCAATATTTCAACTGAAAATTCATGAATTGTTCGCATAACTTTTATTGTTTTTGCCGCTTTAAAAGGGAACCCTATCTATTTCTGACATTTTTATGTATTCATGAATACAAATTATTAAAGTGAAAAAACGATTCAAATGTTAGAGATACCCCGCCCACTGTCCCATCCATAAAATCCGAAATAGCGCTTGACAATGCCGCACTGAAGTGATATATTTATCACATAAGATACAAATATATCACACGGAGAGGAGAATCCCCTATGAAACTTCCGGAATTGTCCATCACCCGCGCCAAACAGCTGGACGTCATGGGCGGCGCGCTGATCCTGTGCTTCCTGCTGCTGGGAAAATGGCCCTTTGAAAAACCTACCTGGCTCCGCGTGGCAGCCCTCTGTGTGGCCGTCGTGGTCATCATTGGCACCCTGCTGGTGGCATTCCTTCCCCGGGAAAAGATGGATGAGCGCGCGGTCAAAAACGAGCGGCAAGCCAACTCGATCATCTGCAACCTGCTGTATGTCCTGGCGGGCGTTGTGTTGGCGTGCACCGTGTTTGCCGGGGACTTCGCGATTGCATCGTACGACCTGGCCCTGGGCTTTGTGCTGCTTTGGCTGGGGCGCAGCTCGCTGTTCCTGGCGCTGGAACGCTTTGGAGGTTGACCATGCTCAAGACAAAGATCCGGGAGCTCCGCATGGAGCGCCATATGGAACAGAGCGAGCTGGCGCGCCTGGTGGACGTCCGGCGGGAGACCATCGGGCGCTTGGAGCGGGGGCAGTACAACCCCTCCCTGAAGCTGGCCATGGACATCGCAAAGGTTTTCCACACCACAGTGGAAGACATCTTCGTTTTCACCGAGGAACCCGAAAAAAAGGGCCGGGCTTGAAGCGTTATGCGGCCCACATACAGCAAGCAACCCCCTGCCAGGGGCATGTTCCCTCTGGCAGGGGGTTGCATCTCTTTTTTATAAAGCCAAACCGCTTTTACCGCTGCGGGTTCCCGGCCTCTGTTTTTGCGTTGCATTTTGCGGCTTCTTCCCGCAGCACGTTTTCCACAAATGCGGCCGGAAGGGTGGAAAACGCATGCGGCGGCTCTGGGGGAGCAAAGGGGGGCGACAGCCGCTTTTCCATCACGATCATATCCCGCCACTGCCCAAACTTGTAGCCTGTGCGGGGATAGAGGGCGGCCCGCTCAAACCCCAGCTTCGCATGCAGCCGCTCGCTGTTATCGTTTGGCACGGTAATCAGCGCGTAAAGGGTGGAATACCCCTGCTCTTGCAGGAACGCGATCAGGCAGGTATACAGCGCCCGCCCAATCCCCCGTTGCTGCGCACACGCGGCCACGTAGACGCTCAGCTCCGCGTCCCACTGGAACGCCGCGCGCTCGTGGAAATGGGACGCATATGCATACGCCTGCGGCTTCCCGTCCACCTCGCAGACCAGATAGGGGAATTGCTCCTGCGTTTTCCGGATGCGCCGGGCAAACTCCGCGGCGTCCGGCGGATCGTATTCAAAGGTGATCGCGGTGTCCCGCACATAGGGCGCATAGATCCCCGCGAGGACGGCCGCATCCTCCGGCCGGGCCTGCCGGATGCAGCACACGCCTTTGCCTGGGTTAGACATTGAACCGAAACAGGACGATGTCCCCATCCTTCATCACGTAGTCCTTTCCTTCGGAGCGGACCAGGCCCTTCTCCTTTGCCGCGGCCATGCTGCCGCACGCCATCAGGTCGTCAAACGAAATAACCTCCGCGCGGATAAAGCCGCGCTCAAAGTCGCTGTGGATCTTGCCGGCCGCCTGGGGCGCCTTCGTGCCCTTCTTGATGGTCCAGGCGCGCACCTCCGGCTGCCCGGCGGTCAAGTAGGAAATCAATCCCAAGAGGGAATAGCAGGCGTTGATGAGGCGGTCCAGACCGGACTCCTGCAGGCCCATGTCCGCAAGGAACATCTCCTTCTCCTCCGGGTCCATCCCCGCGATCTCCGCCTCGATTTCCGCGCAGATCGGCAGCACGCCGGCGTGTTCGCTGTCTGCAATCTCCTTCACCTGGTGGAAATAGGCGTTGTTCTCAATGCCGCCCTTGAAGTCGTTTTCGCTCACATTGGCGGCATAGATGACCGGCTTGTTGGTCAGCAGCGACACCGTGGAGAGCAGCTCCGCCTCCTCCGGGGTGCATTCCACGCTGCGCGCGGACTTGCCCTCGTCCAGCGCTTCGCGGACCCGCTTGAAAAAGTCGAGTTCCTCCTGGTATTTCTTATCCGCCTTGAGCATCTTCTGCGTCTTTTCGATGCGGCGGTCGAGCACCTCCATATCGGAGAGGATCAATTCCAGGTTGATGGTTTCAATATCGCGCTTCGGGTCGATGCTTCCCTCGACATGGACGATGTCGTCGTTGACAAAGCAGCGCACGACATGCACAATGGCGTCCACCTCGCGGATATTGGCGAGGAACTTATTTCCCAGGCCCTCGCCCTTGCTGGCGCCGCGCACCAGCCCGGCGATGTCCACAAATTCAATGGTTGCGGGCGTGTATTTTTCCGGATGGTACATCTCCGCGAGCTTGTCCAGCCGCTGGTCGGGGACCGCCACCACGCCGATATTCGGCTCAATGGTGCAGAATGGATAGTTTGCGGACTGTGCGCCCGCATTGGTAATCGCGTTAAACAGGGTGCTTTTGCCGACGTTCGGCAAACCCACGATTCCTAATTTCATATATCTCTACATCTCCTTAAAAAATGCTGTATTTACAAGGTTTTTCGCACTTTGGCGTTTTGGCTACTACGCCATTTTTACGCCATTTACGCATGGACTTGTATGAAGTTATATCAACATACGCTGCTGAGCTGAAATTGCTTGACCGCCTGATCCAGCGTTTCATCGGTTACATGGACATACCGATCCATTGTGGTTTTGATGCTGGCGTGTCCCAGCAGCTTTTGCAGCACTTTCGGCTGCATTCCGCTTTCAATCGCACGGGTTGCGTAAGTATGGCGCAGCGCGTGCATACAAAAACGGTTGATCCCCGCTTCATCGCAAAGCTTATAGAGGTGGGTATCATAGGAACTGTTTTTCGCCGGTTCCCCTGTGCGCCAGTTGATAAAGACCAGATCATGCATCACAAGCCGGGAAGTAACGCCGGTATGCCTGTCCATATATTCCAGCGTTTGCGACAGCAGGGGGGATTCTTTTCTGCCGCTCCGGCTATCCCACACCTCTTTCAGAATGTCATACGCCTTATCCGTCAAAGGAATGGTGCGATAACTCTGCTGCGTTTTGGGAGGACCGGCACGCCAAACTTTCTGTGCGTGACGAAACTCCAAGGTTTTGTTTATCGTAAGCGTTCGGCGCTCAAAGTCGATGGCATCCCATGTTAAGCCAATCATTTCCCCGGTGCGCAATCCCGTTTCGAGGA
Source organism: Anaeromassilibacillus sp. D41t1_190614_C2 (assembly GCF_015558525.1). Lineage (NCBI taxonomy): Bacteria > Bacillati > Bacillota > Clostridia > Eubacteriales > Acutalibacteraceae > Anaeromassilibacillus > Anaeromassilibacillus sp. D41t1_190614_C2. Next base: position 38,655 of record NZ_JADMOD010000019.1, read on the forward strand.
TGAGCGCATACTGGTTATAATTGTGGGAGCGCCGTGCTGTTTCGAGAAATAGGCGCTGTTCCTCCCGCGTCAGATAGTGAATATCATCCACAGCGCGAACAGGCTTTGTAAACCGAACGCCATCCATGGGGTGCTTTGCAATCAGGTCGTTCATCTTCGCCGCCTTAAACATTGTCCCCATTGTGATGTATGCCTGACGAATGGTGGAACCTGCGTAATCCGCATCCATCTGGATAAACACCTTTTTGCAGTGCATTAGTTTTACATTGGCGATCAGCATCTTTCCGATCACCGGCTGAATATTGCGGGCATAGCGTTCCCGGTAATTTCTGAGCGTGTTGGGAGCCAGATCCCCGACAATATTTTCAATCCAGAAATTGAACCACTCATCAACCGTCGTATCGGTAGCGACAAACACATCGTCATGCTTATCGGCGTACTTTGCGTCCTCAATCCAGTTCCGCGCCTCGGGCAGCGTCTGAAAATACTTCTCATGCCGCTTCCCGGCTCTATCAACAAATCGTGCGCTATACAATCCGTCCTTTCTTTGGTAGATACCCTTACCGCAGTCTTTTCCCTTGAGATTCTTTCCCATGGACGAGCTCCTTTCCCGCAGAGAAGAAAAGAGCATACTACTACACTATATAGTATAGCGCATGGTGCTCTTTTCCTCAAGGCTTCTCCGCGAATTTTTCAAATGCTATGTCAGATCACGAGCGCCTGACTGATGTACTGTTCAAACTCTTTGCGCTTCACCAATTTCTTGCTACCCACAAAAAGCACAAACGGGCAGTTTGGCGAACGCAGCATACTGTCAATTTTATTGATTCCGATATTGCTGTACTCGGCGGCTTCCTTTGCCGTGAGCGTCATTTTCAGGTGGATCGGTACCTTGCCGATGGAATTATCCATGTGATTGCCCCTTTCGTAGAATAGAAGTTCATCAATTTTCCTGGTTCAAAATTTTCGCCGCCCGTTTCACATTTTCCGCAGCATTGCCTTTTCGGAAATTCTCACCGTTAAACTTGATGGGGACGTAAACCTCCAAAACCCTGTCGTAGATACGGCGCTCGTCCAGGTCGGCAGCTTTCTGCATCACGGAGAGCGGGATGTTGGTGGTGACAATCATCGGTTTGCCGGTCAGAAGCCGCTTATTGACCACATCAAATACGCGCTCCTTGCCGAAGCTGGTGTTCCGTTCCGCGCCCAGGTCATCCAAAATCAGCAGCTCCGGGCGCATCAGCATTTTCAGGTAGGCATCCCGGTCCGCTCCGAAATTGCCCTGCATCCGGTTCACCACATCAGACAGCCCGACAAACAGGACGGAAACCATTTTCTCAATCAGGGCGTTGGCAATGCAGCCTGCCGCATAGGATTTTCCGGTGCCTACATTGCCGAACAGAAGCAGCCCGGTTCCATCTTGGCGGAAAGCCTCCCAGTTTTCGGAATATCTTCTTGCTTTCACAAGCTGTGGGGTCATCACTTCGGCATTTTCAAACCGCCATCCGGCGGCGGGAATGTCCCGGAACGCTTCGGAGCGGAGCATGGCAATCCGGTTCAGCCGTTCCAGCTCCCGCTGTTCTGCTTCGCGCCGCGCCCGTTCCTCAACCGCGCATTTACAGGCAACCGGATGCTTGTCCAACCCGTTTTTGCGGTACTGTTCGGGAAAATAGGCTTCTTTGGGCGTGTGGCACTTGCCGCAGTATTTCAGCCCGTCATCCGGGTTGATGTAATCATCCGGGGCGGTGTTTAGGGTCTCTGCTGCCTCAACGATTGCAGCCATAATCGGGTTCACATTCACAGACATTCTCCTTCCTCATAGGTCTCTGTATAGTCGTAATTTTTACCGGGCTTCGGTTTGCTGTCCTCGTCCAGCCACTTGCGGATTGTAGCGTAATGGTTGGCATAGTGCTTTCCGCTGGATGCCATATAGGCCGACAGCCGGTTGATGTAGTCCTCATACTGGTCTGGATATGTCGATTGCAGTTCAGCCAGTTCACTGTCCAAAAGAAAAACATTCTGATACTGCCCAAAACAGCGGCGGGCGTTCTCCCTCCTGTTGTTCTGACTGGAATCTGTTTTCTTCTTCTCTTTCTTACTTATGGGCAAATTTTGCCCCATACAAGGGGAAGATTCCAGCCCATCCATTGGGCAGAACTTGCCCTCTGGACGGGAAGAAAGCTGCACCTCATCGGGCAGTTGCAGGAAAATACGGTTTGCCCGGTTCCAGCCCTGCCGGACGCGGATAATTAGTCCCGCATTCTCCAACTCGGCCAATGCAGCCTTGACCGTTCGCTCGCTCCGGTTCAGGTCATTCGCTATCTGCCGGATGGTATAGATCACATAGACATCCCCATCCTCCGACACCCAGCCGGATTTCTGGGAGAGCTGTGTGCGCCCTAGAAGAATGGCATAGAGCAGTTTGGCATTGATTGAGTATTCTCCCCGAAGGATAAACCGAGGCAACGGCACGAAAGGCGGCAGCGGGGTGTTGGTTTTGTAGTAGATGGTGCATCACTTCCTTTTTCCGGCAAAGGGAAATTAAGGCGGGCGGTGGGATCGTTTGGAGTGGTAATGCGGGCAGACAATCACCATTGCACGGAAACTTTGCTTGCAGTTGTGAACGCACCTGCGGCAAAGGGCGTTATAGGCGATGCGCCTGCGGTCATTCAGAAAGAACGCCCATTCTTCTTTTCGCTTTTTACTCATACGCGGCATAACGGCCTCCTGTCATTACAATTCCTTTCGCTGGTTTTCTTTGAGCAGCGACCAAATCTCGACTTGCCGTTCTTTCAGCTCCGCAACATCCTCAGCGTAGAGATGCCCGGAGCTGTTAATCCGGCGGCAAATCTGGTTGATATTGCTGGCAGCCCGGCTTACGGCTGCGGCCAGCTTTTTCTGCTGGGTGTAATCCACTTTGATGATGTAGCCGTCGATTGCCATTTTTCTGAGATATGCGCCCATGTTCTTAGTACCGAGCTGAGCCATCTTGCTTTGGATAAGCTGACGCTCCTGCTCGGTGACACAGAACTCGATGCGGATCGGCCTTGTGCGTTCAGCCATTGGATATTCGCCTCCTTCAAACTACAACGGACAAATTTTTACGGATTGGGGGGCACCCGAAAAAATATTCCCTCTCATATTCCAACGGACAGTTTCGAGCAAAAACTTGGTACCCGCTCAGGAAAAATTTCCTTTCACTTTACAACGGACATTTTTTGCGCCTATTAGCGGGTAGGGCAAAAGTAATATTTTGGAACCGAATACCACCTCCTACTTTACAACGGACAATTTTTTGTGAATTGGGGGGGATCTCCCCAAAAAACTTTTCAATTTACAACGGACATTTTCTCCGAGAAAAACAGGGGTCTGCTTAAAAATAAAAATGCTCCCGGCCTTGGAAAAAGCGGAAGCATCGTGATCTGCGGATATGAGATTTCAGAGAACAGCAAGCACAGCCGCTGTCCGTACACAGCGGCGAAATGTGTGCTCCGGCCTGTCGGCCAGTCTGCCCATTTGTTCTTGTTGGGAATACCCAAACCCCGTTGATTTTATGCAAGAATGTTGACTACTATCATAATATTAAATCCGGTTTTATGTGTATGGTTTTGCTGTCGTTGTTGACTATCATCGTGATTTTGGATATACTATTATCAGGTTGTTATTGCGAGGTGAGCGGATGGACTATATGGCGGAACTGGCCGCGATTGCGAATAAAAACGGCGGCATCATCGAAACGAAAACAGCGGCGCAGCACGGCATTTCCAAGGCGATGCTCTACAAGCTGTGCAAGGCGGAAAAGATTCACCGCATCGTCAAGGGGCAATATGTTCTCCCGGAGGATATGCAGGACGAATTACTGTCCATCAGCCGCCGGTCGAAAAACATTATTTTTTCCCACGAGACGGCGCTGTTTCTTCACGGAATTTCCGACCGGACACCCTTTGAGCACACCGTAACTGCGCCCTCTGGCTGCATTCCGTCTGCGGCTATCAAGGCGGAGTGCAAGGTGTACTACATCAAGCCGGAGCTGTTCGAGCTGGGCAAAACAATGTTGCAAACCCCCGCCGGGAATCCCGTTCCCTGCTATGATCTGGAACGCACCATCTGCGATGTGATCCGCAGTCGCAATAAGATTGGGACGGAAACTTTTTTATCGGCGCTGAAACAATACGCTGTCAGCCCCAAAAAGGACTTGAACCGGCTGGATGAATATGCCCGGCAGATGCGGGTGTCGGGCGTTCTGCGTCAATATTTGGAGGTGCTACTGTGAGCAATGCTATGAGCCTGAAAGCGAAAATCCGCAACATCGCCAAACAGAAAAATATCCCGGCACAGGTCATTTTGCAGAACTATATGTTCGAGCGTCTGCTTGTCCGCCTTGCGGCCTCCGCATACAAAGACAAGTTTGTGTTGAAAGGCGGGATGCTGGTGGCGGCTATCGTGGGGCTGGATAACCGGGCAACGATGGATTTGGACACAACGCTGAAAAATCTGCCCCTAACCCCGGAGGCTATCCGCAACGCATTGGAGCAGGTGGCCGCCGTTTCCTTTGACGACGGCGTGACCTTTAAGGTGGGGAAAATCTCGCCTATCCGGGAGGATGACATTTACGGCGGCTACCGTGTGATGCTGAACGCCCATTTTGACACGCTGATTACCCCGCTGAGCATCGATGTGTCCACTGGGGACGCTATCACGCCTCATGCGGTGCAGTACCAATTTTCAGAAATTTTCGATGACGAAAAATCCTACGAGCTGTGGGCATACAACATCGAAACCGTCATGGCGGAGAAGGTAGAAACTATCCTGCGGCGGGGTGTGTTCAATACCCGCCCCAGAGATTTTTACGATGCGTACATACTGGCGACCACGCAGAAATTTGATAAGGCCGTGTTCGCCGAAGCGTTAAACGCCACCGCAGCCCATCGCGGCACCGCCCGGCAGATTGCGGATGTGCCTGCCATTTTGCACAACATTGAAACCAGCCGAGAACTCAAATCCATGTGGGAGAAGTACCGCAAGCAATTTGCCTACGCCGCCCACATTGAGTATAGCCAGATCATAGATGTGCTGAAAACGCTGGTTGGCTGACAGTGAACTGCACTCGAAATTAAGATGCCCGCAACACGGTTCGGGTTCGATTAGACAAAATACGGCCCTCCCGATACGGGAAAGGTCTTTTGCGACAACAGCGACAGGGAGGAACGACCCATGCCCACATTGGAATGGATTGGAAAAGAGAAGGTCATCAACCATCATCAGGAGGTGCCCTTCCGGGTGTTGGAACGCCAATACAGCTTTGACGAGAATGGCCAGCACACCGAGGACAACGGCAGTGAGAATATGATCATCCACGGGGACAATCTGGACGCACTGAAGGCCCTGCTGCCCCGGTATGAGGGCCGGGTGAAGTGCATTTACATTGATCCTCCCTATAACACCGGCAACGAAGGTTGGGTGTATAACGACAATGTGAACGACCCGAAAATCAAGAAGTGGCTGGGCGAAGTGGTAGGCAAAGAAGGCGAGGATCTGACCCGCCACGATAAGTGGCTGTGCATGATGTACCCCCGGCTGAAATTGCTGCAAAAACTGCTGGCGGAGGATGGTGTTGTCTTTATTAGCATAGATGATCGTGAGCAAGTCAGCTTACGCATGATATGCAACGAGATTTTTGGCGAGCATAACTTCTTGGCACAATTCATCTGGCAAAAGCGTACATCTCCCGATATGCGTAAATTAGTTAGTACAGCGCATGAATATATCTGTGCTTACAGTAAAAATATTGCTTTTTTGACGAGTGCTATCAATAAAGTTGCTTTAAGCGAAGAAGATGCTGCGAATTATAAGAATCCTGACAATGACCCGCGAGGTCCGTGGGCTTCCAGTGACTTTACAGCGCAAGGATATAGACCAAATCAAATGTATGAAATTGTAACTCCTGGTGGAGCCAGATATACACCTCCTGAAGGTCGATGCTGGAAAAATATTGAAAGTGAATTTATCAAACAGCGTGATGACGGGCGTATATGGTTTGGTGCTGATGGGATGGGAATCCCTCGCAGAAAAACTTATCTATCTGAGCGCGAAGGAAAAAATGTTTGGACTTGGTGGGACAACAAGAGTGTTGGGCACACACAAGAAGCCACAAAAGAAATTTCTAAGATATTTTCGACCCCGACAGCTTTTGACTATCCTAAACCTGTGCGTTTAGTACAGCGCATTATTCAAATTGCCACATCAAAGGATTCCGTCATCCTTGACTCCTTCGCCGGTTCCGGTACCACCGCCCACGCCGTCCTCAACATGAACAAGGCCGACGGCGGGCACCGCAAATTCATCTTGGTAGAGATGGAGGACTACGCCGACAGCATCACTGCCGAGCGGGTGCGCCGGGTCATCCGTGGCTACGGTGAGGGCAAGAACGCCGTGGAGGGCACCGGCGGCAGTTTCAGTTACTACGAGCTAGGCGATTCGCTGCTCATCGGCGAAAACTTGAACGAAGCCGTAGAGCCAGAAAAAATCCGGGAGTACATCTGGTTCATGGAGACCAAGACACCCTACACGCCCGCCGCCGGGGACAACCCCTATTACCTCGGCCAGCACAACGACACCGGCTATTACTTCTACTATGAGCCGCAACGGATCACGGTGCTGGACTATGATTTCTTGGCTACCGTCACCGAAAAAGCAGGCGGCACCGTAATTTACGCCGACCGCTGTTCCATCAGTGACGATAAGCTGTCGCAGATGGGGATTGTTTTCAAGAAAATCCCCCGCGACATCAGCCGGTTATAAGGAGGCGACATACATGGAACTGAAAACCTATCAGCGGCAGGTCATCGCCGATTTGAACCGCTATCTGGAATTGCTGGGCGAAACCAAGGATTATATCGCCTCCTTCCGCCTCTTTTGGCAGGAGAAGGGCGCGCCCACGCTGGGCATCTATCAGGATGTATTGCCCGGCGTTCCTAACCTCTGCTTCAAGGTGCCCACCGGTGGCGGGAAAACCTTTCTTGCCTGCAACGCTGTCCGGCCCATGTTTGACGCGCTGCCGTTTACCAAGACAAAAGCGGTGGTGTGGCTGGTGCCGTCCGATGCAATTCTAACGCAGACCGTCAAAGCCCTAAAAGACCCGCGCCACCCATACCGCCAGAAAATCGATGTGGATTTTGGCGGGCGTGTGGAGGTCTACACCAAACAGGAGCTTTTGAACGGACAGAACTTCAACCCCACCGCCGTTACCGAGCAGCTCTCCATTATGGTGCTGTCCTACGATTCCTTCCGTGGGCGGGGCAAGGAGGGATTGAAAGCCTATCAGGAGAACAGCAACCTTGCCGCCTTTGCCAAGGTGCTGGGCGCACCGGAAAATCCCATTGAGAAGGCGGACGAGACGGCACTGTTTCAGGTCATCAATCAGCTCAACCCGCTGGTGGTCGTGGACGAGAGTCACCACGCCCGGTCGGAGCTGAGCATTGAGATGCTCGCCAATTTCAACCCCTGCTTTGTGCTGGATCTGACCGCCACCCCCAAGAAACGCAGCAACATCATCTCCTATGTGGACGCGGTGCAGCTTAAGGCGGAGCACATGGTCAAGCTGCCGGTGATCGTCTATAACCGGGACAGTCAGGCAGAAGTGCTGATGGATACAATCGACCTGCGGGACAGGCTGGAAGAAATCGCAGCGGCAGAATATCAAAATGGCGGAAAGTACATACGCCCCATCGCCCTGTTCCAAGCCCAACCAAAGGGCAAGGAGGATGCGACCACTTTTGAAAAACTGCGGGCGGAGCTGATGAACACCGGGATTCCCGCCGAACATATTGCCATCCGCACCGCCGATGTGAATGAGCTGAAAAATGTGGACTTGTTGTCCCCGGACTGTCCGGTGCGGTACATCATCACGGTAAACGCGCTGAAAGAGGGCTGGGACTGTCCCTTTGCCTATATTCTGGCTTCCCTTGCCAACAAAACCAGTCAGGTGGATGTGGAGCAGATTTTAGGGCGTATTTTGCGCCTGCCCTATACTGTGGAGCACAGGGCAAAGGCCCTGAATATGTCCTATGTTCTGACTTCTTCCAACGACTTTAACGACACGGTCCAGCAGATCATCCGTGGTCTGAACAGCGCCGGGTTCAGCGACCGGGATTACCGCCTTGCAGAGACGGCAGAACCGGTTAAGCCCGCACCAGTACCGGAGCAGCTTCCGATCATCGAGCCGGAAGCCCCGCAGGAGGATTTTGCTGGGCTGGACGGGAAATCCATCGGGGCAGAGCTGCAACGGCGCAGAGAGAGCGAAAATTCGCCGGAATCCGCCCCGAAAGCGGACAGTATGCTTGCTGAGGCCCAGCAGGCGGGCGACGCATACAATCAGGCGGTGCAGGGCGCGGACAACGACCCGTTTGCAGCCGCTCTGCCGTGGGAGGTACGGGACAAAGTGAACACATTCCATATCATCCCTCAGTACCGGGAAAGCGTGGACGGGCTGCTGATCCCACAGTTCTTTCAAGTGATTCCGCAATCCCTGTTTACCGATGGGGATAAGGTGCTGTTGAGCAAGGAAATGCTTGCAGACGGCTTCACCCTGAAAGGCAAGGCATACGACATTGATTTTGCCGCAGCGGACGATGAGATCGTCAAAGTCGATGTGGAAACTGGCCGCAGTGTGCCGAGGGCTTACCAGATGGAAGCTGCCGACCAGCGGTATTTCAAGGAGTATTTCAGCAGTTTACCCCCGGAAAGCCGCGTGCGCCAGTGCAAGGACATGATGATTCACCAGTTGGACAAGCTGAACATGGTGGATGGCAGCGATTTGCGCGCCTATGTCAATCTCATTGTGGACGGGATGGATCGGGAACAGCTTGCCGCGATGGAAAAAGCCCCGCTGGGCTTTGCCGCAAAAATCCGAGCTAAAATCGAGACTCTGCTGGATCAGCACTATAAGGAGACTTTCTTTACATGGCTTGACCGGGGCAAAATCGTGTGCGAACCGTCCTACCGCCTGCCATCGGCAATCCACCCCACGAGCAGTACGGCGATTTACGGAAGGTCGCTCTATGAGGCCGAGGAGGACATGAACGCGCTGGAACAGGATTTGGTGAAGCGACTGACGGCCATTCCCAATGTTCTGTGGTGGCATCGGAATATCGCCCGGCATGGGTTTGCCATCAACGGATACTTCAACCACTACCCGGACATTATGATTATGACCAAGAGCGGTAAGATCATCCTTGCCGAAACCAAGGGCGAACACCTGAAAAACGACGACAGCCGCGAGAAAATTGAACTGGGTGCGGCTTGGCGGAATGCGGCAGGAAACCAGTACCGATATTACATGGTGTTCCGGGATGAAGAAAATCTGCCACACGGAGCGGTGAGCATGGGACAGTTTGTGGAGACAGTCGAAGCCCTATAATAAGTGAATAACCGCATCTCATATTTTCTGATGGGGCAGCAGAGAAATCTGCTGCCTTTTTCTTATGGTGACTACCCTACCGGGATTCGTCCCGGTGGGCTTGTCATAAATAAACGCACAGGGAGGCGATACAGGTGAAAAGACAAATTTGCGCAAAGGAGGTGGCATACCCATGCAGCACAAGAAAAAGGCTGTAAATTCGATGGAGGCAGGATATGGCAAAACCGCTTGACCCCAAGAAGATAGAATCGGCCCGTCAGTTTAGCAGCCGTGCCGAGCGCAGGGAACAGCGGCGGAAGCTCATGCAGGACGAAATTGCGGAAAATCAGCGCAGCAACGGCGTGATTGTGATTTCCCCTAAAAAGTTGCAGGAAGTACAGCAAGAGTGCCCAAAACTGCGTGTTGCGGCGTACTGCCGCGTCAGCACACAGGAAGAAGAACAGGTTGGCAGTTTTGATATGCAGGTCCGGCATTTTACCCAGCGGATTGAAAGCAATCCCGACTGGGAGCTGGTGGAAATCTATCAGGACGAGGGCATCAGTGCCACGACCGTCAAAAAGCGCTTTGGCTTTCAAAAAATGATTGCCGATGCGGTGGACGGCAAAATCGATCTGATCCTTACCAAGAGCATCAGCCGCTTTGGCCGCAATATTGTGGATATATTGGACAACCTGAATGTTCTTTCTGCGCTGAATCCTCCTGTCTCGGTGGAATTTGAGACGGAGCACATCACCTACACAGGCGATGGGAAAAACAATCTGCTGATCGTCCTTCTGTCTGCGCTGGCCGAAATGGAGTCCCAGCAGAAAAGCGAGGCCATCAAAGCGGGGATTCGCTGGCGCATGGCGGAGGGGATTTACAAATTCTCTGTACAGAATACGCTGGGGTTCTACCGCGACCACTTTGGCCGGTTGGTCATTGAACCGACCGAGGCGAGGATTGTTGAGTACATCTACGAGAGCTGCTTGGAAGGGGGAACGCCGTCTGAGATTGCGGCTGCACTGACCGAACAGGGGATTAAATCCCCTATGGGCAACGATAGCTGGTCTGCCGGTACTGTCCGCAGCATCCTCCGAAACGAAAAATACTGTGGTGATACCTTGATGCAGAAAACCTATACCAAGGATTTCCGCACCCACAAGTCTGTGAAAAATACAGACCTGAATATGTACTTCAAGGAAAATCACCATACAGCAATTATCAAAAAAGAGGACTGGCTGAAAGTGCAAAAGCTGCTGTCTGAGCGGCACACTTCACCCCATAAGGCGAAACTGCGTTTCCTGAGCAATCGATTTGTCGCTCACCGCGTCAAAGATGGCCTGTTCAAAGGGTATTTGATTCTTGATTCCCGGTGGTCTCCTGCTGAACGGCAGGAATTTATGAAAATTGTCGATGACACACAGGATAACACGAAATGAAAGGATTTTTACAATGAATTTTGATTTTTCTTCTCTGAATTTTGAAACGATTGACTCCAACATCAACGCTTACCCGGATATGTACCTCAACCAGAGCGGTGTCACCTTCAGCAAGAAGGTGCTGGAGGATCTGGGTTATCCCGCCTATGTGCTGTGCCTGCTGGATGCCAAGGCAAAGGTGTTTGCAATCCATATGTGCAAGAGCAACGAGCCGAAGGGCTTTAAGTTCTCCAAGCCGAGGGGCGAACAGAAGGGCGTTGTGACGATTTCCAGCAAGAATTTGCTGGAACCGCTCCGCGCCGCCACGGGCGAGGATTGGGTTCCGGGCAAGCGGTACCGCGTTCGCGGTTTCTGGGTTGCTGACGCGAAAACCATGTGCTTTGATCTGAACGAAGGCGTTCGGGAAGATTTTCGTCAGAATCCCGCCAATAGCGATGACAAGTAAGCACGGAACCATTTGACCGTATGAAAAAGATGAGCACGACCCATTTGTATAGGCCGTGCTCATCTTGTGTTTTCTAAAAGTAGTAGTGCTCTTTTCATCTGCAAAACAGCCGATTCCTCTACGCCATTTTTACGCCATTTCCGCGTGAGACTGCATAGAGAAATATGAAGTTATAATTTGGTTGGTTTTGCGTAAAACCGCGCTGTATCAGGCTTTAGCGGCGTTTATAGAGAGGTATAGAGATATGGAATCCAGCGTTTGAACGCCAATACCCAACTTCATGGATGTGAACCCCTTCTCTTATCGAAATCGTTTCCGGCGCAAACGCCGGTTGCCGTGGGTATTATTATATCTGTTTTCCCGGCAAAGCGCAACACCCGCCCCCATGTGTCAACGGCTTTCCCAGAGATTCCGCACCGCGCAAACGAGCTCCCGCATTTCCTCGCGTTCCAATCCATGCGCCTGCAAGAGGATCCTTCGGACCCTTGGGCCGCCCTCCTCCAGCACCTTCATCCGATGCGAGGCATCCATCGCCCGCACCAGGGATTCCTGGCTTTCGCCCATCATGGTGTCCATGGAGACGCCGTAGAGGTCGGAAATCCGTTTGAACGCCGGGACGGTTGGGGTACTTTTTCCGGTTTCATAGTAGGTATAGCTGGACCGGTCCAGTTCGAGCATATCGGCCAGCTGTTTCTGGGTCAATCCTGCGCGATGCCGCAACATGCGAAGTGCTTCATTTAGATTCATCATAATAAACGCCCCTTATTTTTTGTGAAGAAAAATCACTTCAATAGCACATCTATATAGTTGTATTTTCCTAAACACTATATGTATTAATTTTGGGTCCCTTTCATACTATAATAATAGAGTATCATAAAATGCATTTGGAGGCGAAAAATGGATATTGGCATAAGCTTCAAAAATCTACGCGAAGGCAAAGGCAAGAGCGTTTATGCCTTATCCAAAGAGACGGGTGTATCGGAAAACCATATTCATTCGATTGAGAAGGGGTCCACGCAACCGTCCGTTGCGATTTTGGAAAGGTTGCTCAACGCACTGGGGGTAACATTGCCGGAATTTTTTAACGAAGACCGGGAAGTCCTCTATCCTTCTGCATATGAGCGGGAGTTGATCGCTTCCGTCCGGAAGCTCGACGGGGAACAGGCCCATGTACTCCTGCAACTTGCAAAATGGCTGGAGCTATGACGGTCTAATAACAGAAATTGCACCAAAAATGAGAAAGCAAAAAATTGTATATAGAAACAAAGGCTGTTTCATACGGTACTCGACCGCGTTGATGGACGGACGGGCCTATGAAACGCCTTTTTTATTTTCCGGTTACAGACGCCCGCAGGGGAGGTTCCATTCATCAGCCTTTCATCCCGCACAAACGGCCGGAGCAATTTCCATTTTTGAGCGGACGCTTTGGGGGATTTTAAATAAAGGAGTGGACAGACTACTTTTTGGCACACCTTTTTAGGAGCCCGTTTCCCATGGGCAATTTTTTCTGGCGAAACGTCCTCCTGCGCTATGTTGTTTTCGTTTTATATTTTGAGAGGCAAATATGTAAGAGAAGTTCCGTACATCCATACATGCCTTCTAACCATCTTCGTTTGCTAACTGGTTGAGCCCCTGATGAAAAACCCGGTTCTGTATAGTTCCGATTTTTTTATCTGTGATTAAAATCGACTTAAAACGTGTTGTATAGTCTCTATTTATCTTCATTATACTCAATATATTAGGTATAGTCAATCTATTGAGTATGGTAGGATAGGGTCTAGCAGAGGTGCATTTTATGATCAGCTATGAGCCCTTTTATCAGACCCTGTTTCGAAAAAACATCACGGAATACCAGCTCATTTACAATTTCGGTTTTTCTGCGAACACCCTGCACCGGATGAAACACGGTAGAAACATTACGCTCAAGACGCTGGACACACTCTGCTGTATTTTAGAATGCGATATTGCGGACATCATCGCATACCATCCCGATGAAGCTTAAACAATCTGCAAAGCATCCTTCGCAGGCACACGGACGCGCGGCGTCTTTTCGCGGACCTCCGGTCAGGACGCGGACGCACAGCGTCTTTTCGCGCCTACGGCGGGCACAAAGTGCCTCTCTCGCCTACGGCGTTCCCTAAGAAAGCAAACGGAAAAGAGTTTGCTTTCTGCTCCATAGGGGAAGCCCTACAGAAGCAAGGCAAGAATCTTCATAAAGGCAACCATCGCAGTCCCACCACATGTGGGAAATAGAAGCATCAAATACAGAAGGACCCAATCCCGGGAGCTCCAGGATTGGGTCCTTGCTGTTTATTAGGGAAAAGCCTTCCCTCTTATCTCGATGTCTCGTCCACGATTACGCAATCGTAACTGTGCAATGCTTGACCGCGTTCTGGCCCGGCAGGGTGGTGTAAACGCCCGTGCTCTGGCCCGGCGTGCCGATCGCATAGACTCTGTAATAGTAGTCGTTGCCGATCTTCGCCACGAACTGCGTCTTCAGCACTTCACCATTGCCGACGGTAAAGCCCGGCGTCATGGCGTTGCCGTTGACTACCGTCATCTTGAAGCAGTATGCGCTGCCTCTCTTCAGATTGAAGTTGACCGTCGTGTCGGAAACCACATACGCCTTCTGGCTGGTCACGCCCTGCGCTGCGGATACCACGCCCGCTGCGCCATATGCGTTGCCAGCATTGGCAGACGTGCTGCCCTTGCCGCTGTTGTTACCCGTGCTCGGCTTCTCCGCCTTGACCAGGTTATTCGCGGCAGCTTCCAGGTTGGTATATGCCTTTGCAACCGCCTGTTCGTCTGCATTTGCATCCGCGGCAACCGTCTTCGCAACGCTCAATGCCGCCTTAAAGGCTGCCACGCTGCGGTCGGTGTAGCCGTCCAGATCCTTCTGCTCCATCTC